>NZ_CEWDCG010000032.1:0-20167 GCF_982436375.1 Coprobacter sp.
TTCTTTATGTATTGGAAAATATTTATATGTTTGATTATGGTTCTTTTTCCGGGTATTAGCAATGTTTGTTCTTATAGCCAAGAGGTCAGAGTGCATGATTCGGTAATGGTTATTCAAAAAGGTAATTTTTGCTTAAGTAATGATCGTGTTATATTTGAAAAGGGTATGAATGTAAAGGCTGATACTTTTCTTTTTGGAATCTCTCGTTCGAATAAATTTGCATTTAATAACGGATATTCCTATTGTTCGGAGTTCTATGCCAATAAGTCTTTTTTACATAAAGGAGAATACAGCGTGTCAGGTGTCATAAAGCACTATCCGTATGGCCGTTTTTATGGTATGGGTAAACAAATTAACTTTATCGGTTTAGGACAAATGAATTATGCCGGTATTGGATTGTATTCTATGAACCGTTGTTCTTTAAATATCTTTACATATGCACTAAAATGGCATATACCGAGATATGAAAGTTTGTTGTTCGGGTTGTTTGGTAGTTTATCTTACTCTGTTAATGAGAAAGTTAATTTAAATACATTTGCTTCGTACTCGCTTATATTTTCTTCTTCTTTCAGAACTATTAATTATGGTGGTTTTGTTACTTATGATATGTATCCTAATTGGGGAATGGATATTGGAGTTAAGCGTTGTTGTGATTTCCGGTTGCGCAACGAACAAACAGTACCTATAATTGCACCTTATTTTCGATACAAAGGAAATAAACTTAGTGTTGATGTAGGCAGTGGACTCATTCAGTTATTTAAATAATATTGTTGGATAATTTTTTCTATCTCTCTTCCGAGTAGTGTCACGCTTATTTAACTTGATCTTTATATATTTTTTTGTATGTTTATCGAGATGTAATTATTTAGTAAAAATTTTTCATGTTATTGAGAATATTTAATTTTGCATCATAGCTAAAAGCTTGTCTCAATTTTACTCGGGCCAGGTTTGGAAGTTTCGTGAAAAATGGTTTTAACAATAAGGTATGGAAAAAAAGGGATCTGTAATTCGTCTGATTTATCCGCAGTGGCAAGGAGGAAATATTGCCAAATGGATTTCGGAAATAAAGAATCCGGCAGATGCTTCACGAGGATATTTTTTAGGAGCTCGATTGCTTGATTTTCTTGCACCGGATAATGGACAGGAGAAGTTGGTCGTTCCCGTATCGACTGAGGTTGTTGAGCGTAAAGAGAAGGATGGAATTCTTGATAAAGATATCATAATACGTCAAACAAGGGCTGCATTAAGTATGTTGCGAGTTAGCAATCCCGATAAAATAGTAACTCTTGGAGGTGAATGTTCGGTTAGCGTTGTACCGTTTACCTATCTTGCTGAAAAATATGATAATGATGTAGCCGTTATTTGGATAGATGCACATCCGGATATTACATTGCCCGGTGATGTTTATTCGGGATATCATGCAATGGCGGTTACGGCGTGTATGGGATACGGAGATAAAGAGATTATTGCAGAACTTCCTTCCCAGATTGCATCATCGAGAATATTGTTTGTCGGATTACGTAATTGGGAACGTGAAGAGATTATTGTACGGCAAAAACAATATGGAATTCCTCATCTTGCTCCAAGAGATGTGGCTCAAAATAGCGATGCGGTCAAGTGTTGGTTGAAAACTTGTGGTGCATCTAAAGTATTGATTCATTTTGATATGGATGTTCTTGATCCTTCGGAAATTGTTGCAGCAGTAGGGACAGATCCGGATGGAATGAAAATGGAGGCGGTTATTCGTGTAATAAATGATATTGCCATGGAAAAAGAAATTGTCGGTCTGACCATTGCCGAACCTATGCCTCGTACAGCGATCAGAATCAAAGACATGTTAAACAGTTTGCCTTTATTGAAATAAATATAGATGTAGGTAATACTGATAAAAAGATAAGAAATAAGAGCCGGTTTAAATTTTCCGATAAGGAAATTTTATCAGATTATCTTTGTGTTTTCTGGTCTGCTTTTATTTTTTAGTATATTTATTGACCGGATATTATGATTTTTACCGGTTTTTTGCAGATGCCATTATATTGTGCCTATAAGCTAAACAGGCCAAAATGAAATATACGGCACATTGTATCCATAAAGTGATATATTCTTGTCGTATGTCGGCAATGGTTGCACCCATTGAATTTATTTTTACAAAAGCTAATGTGCCCGGAGCTGCCGGGAAAATAAAATGAGATGCTTTCCAGTACCATGGCATGAGTTCTAACGGGTAGGATACTCCGGACAAGAAGATGAGCCCGACCGAAAAAAATGCGATCATTAACAACGGAGTCTCCGAATCGGTGTAAAATACCGAAGCTGCTAATCCGAAAAAGCTGGTGGCAAGCAGATACGGAATCATCAACATAACTATTTCATATTTATTCCCTATATTCGGTAAACTGAATACTACGGGCATTAATCCTAATAAAAACAGGGAGAAAAAGGCATATAGGAAACAATAGACAAAAGTTTTACTAATGATAATTCCGGACATTCTGCCAAAAGAAAATCCTTTGCCCGGAAGTTGCGAAATAGATCCGGAGTCTTTTTCATCACCGCTGATCATTCCGATTACCATTAATAAGGTCTGAAAGATTATAACCATCAGAACTGCCGGAATTAAATAACTCCCATATCCCTCTGTGTGGTTATACAGGGCTGTTCCTACGACAGTTATTGCTTTGGATTGTGTTATTTGTTGAGTGTCTTGTTGAGGTAGAAAGACAAGCATTTCAGGGCGATATTTTTTATTTAATTCCAGCATAGCTCCTGCCGAAGATTCTTGCATCGCCAGATAATAGAGAAATGCGTTGGTTGTCCCATACATGACGAATATCGATTCATCTCCACGATTTACTCTTGTTTCGAAATCTTCGGGAATGTATATAATGCCGATAACCTCATTCTTTTTCATTAGCTCTTTAGCTTCTGGAAAATCGTCTCCGTTACAATATACTTTTACTTGAGGTGCAGCATCGATCAGACGGGTGTATTCTCGACTCAAAGCGCTATGAGATTGATCTACGACTGCAATAGGAGCATCTCTGATCAAATTCGGTTCATACATATAATTATAGAGAAGCCCATATACGAAAATTCCTCCCATCAGCACGAGTAATATGGCATAGCTTGTGCCGATTGTTTTGAATTCTCGCATTATTATTGTTGCGATGTCTTTAAACCAAGATGATATTTTATTTGATATTCTCATATTTATGACTTAATATAGCTTTTTTCAGATGCGGTAATATAAGGATAGCCGGCAAGATAAATAAAAATAGAGCGCTTATGTTCTGCCATGTATAGGCAAATCCATAGTCTCCGTACAACAAGTTTTGATTGATCTCTACAAAATGGCGAACAGGGAATAAAAATGAAGCGTAATATACTGCCGGAAACATAAATGGAGCAGGGAATGTCACACCCGACAGAGTTGCACCTAATGATCCGACCATAGATACGATACTGATGATAATACTGATTGCCGGGAATAGGGAGAATAAAAATACAGCTAAAGCTTGAGTAGCTATGACAAATAATATTGTTGTTAGGTTCAAGGGGGTGAATCCGCAAGAAAAAGGAATTTGCATAACACCGAACATGATATAATTAGAAAATATTCCTATGATGATAAACAGGATGGTGTAGGGTAATAATTTCCCGGTTATGGCTGTAAATATATTCATATCGGCGCACTTCAACCATTCGTCTGCCGTACGGAATTTAATCTCGCTTCCTATTGTATATACGGTTACTAACAGAATGATAACTTGAAATAGAATAAAGAAAAAGGGATTACTTAGATATACCGAATAATCCAGATCGGGATTGTAAAGAGGGTGGCCTTGTTCATTGACTGGAACAAGAAAGTCTTCGATTTGATTTTCACTGATTCCTAACGCTGTTGCTTCATTTATAATGGGCGTTATGGCTAACGGTTGCAGTACGGTTTCAAAAGCTCCTTGTATTTCGCTACCTACGCTTAACAGAGCATAGTGGTAGTAATAGGAGAGTGTTGTGGTTTTACCCGAAAGAACATTCTCTTCAAAATTTTCAGGAATAACTAAATATCCGTAAATTTTTTTTTGTTGAGTTGCTGTCCGTGCAGAAATATCGTCAGTGTAATGAGCGATTACGTTAAAGGTTGGTACTGTTTCGATTGTTCTGGAAATGTTTCTTGAAGTCGCTGTTTGATCCAAATCGACGATTCCGATAGGGAGGTTTTCCATTTGTCCCGATCCGAATATCGTTGCCATAAAAAAGATGCAAAATAGAGGCAATACGATACATACTCCGAAATATAATCTCCGAGATGTCATACGTGCTATTTCCCTTTCGAATACAGAGAAAAAAGATCCTTTTTCAGAATGGATACTCATTCTATTGTTCATTAAGGTTTACCAATACCGACATACCTGGGCGCAAATCCTCGACCGGAGAAGTAGGTAGGGCATGCAATTCGAAGGTTCTCAGATCATAACTTCCGGTCTGCTTAGTAGATCTCCATGTTGCATAACTACCCAAGGGACTGATATAATTTGTTTTAAATATTATTTCTTTCTTATTCAAAGCGGGAACATTGCCTTTGAATGTTTTTCCTATCTTGAAGTAAGGAAGGAAATCTTCTCTTACATTCAGTACGACATGGGCGTCATCCAGTACTACAAGACTCATGATAGGCGTGCCTGCACCGACTAATTCACCACGTTTGGGATAGATAGAGGCTATTTGTCCCGATTCGGGAGCTGTAAGTTTGGCATCCTGCAATAGAGCCTCGACTTCATTGACTGTTCCTTTTGCTGCGTTGACCAATGACCGGGCACTTTCTTTATCTTGTTTTTGAGCCCCGTCCAAAGCCATCAAATATTGCTGGTATGCAGCTTTTTCATTAGCTATCGCAGCCTTATAGATCGCCTCGACTTCATCTTTTCTTTGTGAAGTTACGACACTGTCTTTATATAATGTTAGAATACGGTCGTAAGTCGTTTTTGCCAATTGCAGATCCGATTTAGCCTTGCTCCATATTTGGAACATCGTTTCGATAATTTGGCTGCGAGTACCTTCATCAATTTTTTGGTTCTGATATTTCGCGACGTTTTCCAATGCATTTACCTGTTCATATTTTGCTCGAGCTTCAGGGCTATTGATAATTACCAAAGTATCACCGGCAGAGACGTTTTGACCTTCTTTGACTAAGAATGTATCGATCCGTCCCGGTAATTTCCCGGATATACGTATTTCGGTAGCCTCTATTTGTCCTTGCAGAATTGTCGGTTTATTCCCGAGTAATATCATTCCTAAGAAAGAGATGAGAGCGACGATTATTAAAACAGATATAAAAGCTGTTATCAGATATTTTTTTGTTCTGTCCATAGTTATGTATAATTAATATAATAGGTCATAGAAAAGGTTCGTTTATCCCCTCTTTGCGGTATTGATGGAATGTGTCGGGAATACCACATGCCGATAATAGATTTATCAAGGCAACATCATATTGATAATAAGCAAGTAAAGAGGCTATTTGTACTTTTGACAACATTACTTCGGCATCTATTACTTCTGTTGAGGTAGCCATACCTTCTGTAAAAGATTTTTTACGTATGCGAACTAATTCCTTACTCATTTCTATAGTCGTGTTTAGAGCCGAAACATTATTCAACGCATTTTGTATCTGGCTGTAAAATTTTTCCAGAACTACATTTAAGTCATCAATAGCTTTATCCTTTCCCAATGCCAATGTTTGTTTGGTGATTTTGGCTTGTCTGATTTTTTTCTCTCTATCCAGTCCATCGAAAATGTTCCATGAAAATCCTACGCCGATCATGCTGCGGGGAAGTAGGTTCTTTTCGATACCGTGTGCATATAGAGTTTGTTTACCGAATAAGGCGATATTTGGAATGTAACCCGTACGTCCGATTTTCAATTCATTGTTAGCGATGTTTTCTTGTAGTCGCATTTGGTTTATAAGATAGTTATTACTTTCTATCAAACTTTTGAAATAGAGAATTGTCGGTAGAGAATCATTGATGAAAAGGGGAGAGATAGGACGAATATTACCATCCGTTTCCATTTTGATCAATGTCTTTAGTGCGTTTTGGGCGACATCTAAATCTTTCTTTGCAGATTCTAATTCTCGTTTAGCTTCATCCATATTTACTTGTACAAACAATCTCTCAGCTTTATTTATCATTCCGTTTGCTTCAAGTTTTAATGCATTCTGATAATGTTTTTTCAAAGATTGAAATGTCTGCTCTCTTACCTCGACGACTTTTTGTCCTAATCGTACTCCGAAATAACTTTCGACAAGAGCTATACGAGTATTAGCGCTGATCTGTTCTTTATTCACTTCAGCGATAGAAACCATTGCTTTTCCTATTTTTCCGGCATAAATACGTTTTCCACCGGTAAAGATAGGCCATGTAATATTGGCGTCGATAGTTGTCAGATCTTGTGGAGCAAGGGGAAAACTGAGAGAATAACTTCCTATTTTGTCTAAGATAGAAGATATAATCTGGTCATCCGGAATAATAGAATGAATAAAATCTTTTGCCGGATCGGTAAATTGGTTCAGTGATTCTTTCACCTCTATTTTATTTGCCATGTGTACGTATGCCCCTGTTGCATTGATTGCCGGATACCAGAAAGCATTCAGACGCTGGTGTTCGCTTCTTGCCCATTCAATTTCTTTATCTGCGATTTGAAGGCTCTGATTACCTTTGTCAAGTAGTTGTATAGACTCTTCAAAGCTGAGACTTATCTCTTGATTTTGTCCGAAGAGGATCGGTGATGAGATGAGAAGTAATATACTACATGATATAAAATACCTGAACATATACCTTTTTCGTTATAGATTTCTATTTTTCTATAAACGGGGAAGTCAGGAGGTTTGTTCGATAAAATAAAGAAGCGGCGGATAATTTTATCTAAAAAAAGAGTTAATGAATCTTTCAGACAATATATTTAGATATGATATGGATTATTATTTGTTAATAAAGAATGTGTATGTGAAAATAACTTTAAATATAACCCTTTCCCCTTGTCTAAGTATAGAAATACTCTTATATTTGTACCATATTTTTTCATGGTATTAAATTTAAGGTTAATAGAAGATTGGTTGTCGGGATGACAACCATTTTTTTATCCGTACTTTTTGCTATTATGGTCCTTCTCGAGGAAGGAAAAACATCCTTAGAAAGGAATCCTCAAATTTGGCACGAACAAAATTTAAACAGGCTCTTACTTGTAAAAACAAAATTTTTTCATCGTTTTATTTTGTGATTTTAGGATATATTACCGAAAAGTATTAAACGTAATGAGTTCTTGGTTTGTTTCTTTATATAAAGAGTTTGAAACTAAAATCGTAGAGAAGATGAAAAAGATTGTTTTATTAGCAGCTGTAGCTGCAACGGTAGGAGTGACGTTGTATTTATCTTGTAATCAGAATGCCCGGTGTAATTTGAAAAGAAAAGTTCGTGAAGGACGTCGGTCTATTGATAGAAATATATCGAAAGCTTCACGTAGAATCGAGAAATCTGTAAATAAAGCGATTGATAATTTGACTGAAGCTCAAGAAAAACTTCAGCAGAAAACCGATGAGTTAAATTCGAAACTTCGGAAATCGATTGCTGAATAAAGTACGAAATGATATTTTTTAATTTGCAAACAGACTTTGTATTCGTTTTTAGTAGAGTGTTTAATGCTTTTAAACACTCTACTCTTTTATACCCCATTCTTTTGATTTATTCTTTTATCGTAGCGTTGGTTACACGTTCGAGTAAAATAGCTTTCTTATTCCAATGATAAGGTTCGTATTCTGTATTTTTCAGGATTTTATTATTCTTAAAAATTAATCCGTTAACAGATTTTGCATATAGAATAGGAATATCGAATGTTTCGAAAATATTATCAACAATACTTATTTTTCCATTTTCCCCTCCGTGGAAATATCCTTTTTGTCCCTGTAGATCCGGAATTTCAGGGTAAATAGAGATAATAGCATTTGTAAACTGAAACATACTGGTAAGAGCATTGATAAATCTGTTTTTTCGTATAGTGACATTTTTGCAAGAACCTGTTTCATACCAGCCATTACAATCACCGCATAACAGAATTGCTGTGCCGGATGTGTGGTCGAATAGATTTTTTTCGACTACGGTTTTACGCGGAGTACTGAATAAAGCTCCCCGTGCACGGTTATTGCGAACGATATTTTCGGAGAATACGACTTCGGGAGTCCATGTCAGGTTCTCAATACCGAAATCGGTGTGATCATCTATACTTGGAGCTATTTTGTTTTTGAACTTGATTATAAACTCCCGGCTTCCCTTTTCTTCCTTTTTATCGTGGG
Organism: Coprobacter sp.; assembly: GCF_982436375.1. Lineage (NCBI taxonomy): Bacteria > Pseudomonadati > Bacteroidota > Bacteroidia > Bacteroidales > Barnesiellaceae > Coprobacter > Coprobacter sp. Next base: position 8,345 of record NZ_CEWDCG010000032.1, read on the forward strand.
AATAAATAGCCGTTATTTGGTTTTCATACCCTACAGTATCCATAGTAGCCGAGCGGATAAATTGCACTTTGTCACCGGCTTCTCCCCACTTAAAACCCCAGCTTTGTTCGTGCATATAGCGTCCTATAAGGGTGTAATCATCCAATCTTTTTATAATTTTCAGATAGGTTCCGTGAACATTTATGGCATCATCCATCATATTTTCGTATAATCCGTTTTTTGATATGATCTTACCTTTGCATCCCGAAAAGTGCGTCGCATCTGCTTGTGTTGTAAAATATCGTGGGTCATTATCTCCTTTCAGGCAGACGCTGAATTTATTTAATGTGATATTTTCGCAAAGTTGAGCAAGTAGTCCCATTCCTTCGGCATAATGAATCTTGACATTATGTATCGAGGTATTTTTGTTTTGAGAGAGAAAAATTCCCGGATTCGGGCGGTGATAGGTACGCATTGCTATGATCGTACCCGGAATGAGCTTCTCGTCTTTCCATAAAGGAGCTTTTAAGATACGGGGTGCAATTTCGGTAATACCTTTTGTAGAGTATTGAAGGTCACTGGTTCGGTATACGACTCTCTTTGTATTTTCTTCAAATGCAATTCCGGTACTTGGACATGCACTCCAATTGTTTCCGTATATCTCAAAAAGCGAATCTTTGGATATGCGATAATGTATCCAAGGAGCTACTTCAAAAATTATTCCGTCTGCGATATTATTGGAAATAATTTTAATTTGTGCTATGTGCGGATTTTCAAAATCGATGCTGAAGTTTTTTAATTGGCAGTTTGAAGAGTGTATTAGAGATATAGGAAGCATTCGTCCGTGAAAAATAAATTCAGCTCCTTGTCCGTCTAAAATCAGATTATGCATATTTTCTATAACGATACCGACTTTTTTCGGATTGTTTTGATCATGATTTGAGATGTAAAGCTCTCTTTCTAAAGCATTATCGTCATAAAAATCGTAACGTCCCGGGGCAAAACGAAGAATTTTCTTTTCTCTATCTTCAGTATTCGATTTTATTGAATCCAAAACTTTTTGTATAAGAGAAGATGTCTCGATTTGGGTATCCGGAAAGATTCCGAATCGGGTCATGTCATAAACTTTATGCTTGGCGCATAAATCGGTACAAAATAGGCAAATCAAAAATGTGAGCCAAAGGTTTACTTTCTTTTTCATAGTTTTATGAAGATAAATATTTTGTCGGTATTTTCGAATCGGAGTTTGATTAAATTTTGTGTTTGGAAAATTTGGAATAAAGAGATGATAGTATTATTTAGGTTTTTAGAGGCATGAATGATTCGATGGTTATTAGATTTTGAGTAATTGAAGATCTTGGCAATAAAAAGCTTACATACCGTAAGTCTTTTTGTTATCTATGAATTTTAAAATAATTATTTCCTTATATCTTAATACTAATTTTCAATGTTATAATCATTCATGACGAATACATTAGAAATTGTTCCGGCTTCGATCGTTGCAGATTCTCCCTTTATAGATAAAAAGGCAAGTCCGATTATAGGTAAAAATGTAAAGTTTAAGCCTACTCCTAAGCCGATTGCTAAACCTTTTTTATTTTTTCCGGTTTCACTTGAACTTCCATTTAGTAATATTGTTTGTCCATCGACAGAAGTCGTAGATATGTATTTTAATTCTACGAATCCTCCACGACCACAGCCTCTTGCTTTTTCTTGTTTTATGGAAGTCTGGACAGGTGTTCCTCTTTTTATTAAAATTTTACCGTTCTTTCCTTTCACATCATTATCTACTATTGCTGAAATAGTTTCTTTTGAATTGCTTTTTACAGTAGAAAGCAGTCTTACTATAAACATAGTCCCTCTCTCGAGAGGTGTTGCTGCCAAAAAGTTCAAATTCAACATTGAGAACACTAATACTATACTCAAAATCTTCTTAATCATGATACTAAATTTTAATAATTAATATTTTTGTGACCGAATCTTGTTGAATTTATGATTTACCTATTATCATATTTCTGCCTGTTTCCTTTTTTCTGTATGGCGCATAGTACGCTATATCTTTTATTAACTGTGTGAAATTTAAACAGACTTAACATTTTTGCAAATATAGGAATGTTTATGAATAATGTCAAATGTGCAACACGAAATCTATTTATGACAATTTAATCTATTATTTACGGTATACTTTTTAAAGAATTGGTATATTTATTACTCTTATCAAAGAATTGTAAAATGTATTTGTACTAAATGATTTATAATAGTTATGATTAGACGGGTAGAACTTCGGGACAGTAAGACTATTGCAGATATTTATAATGAATATGTCATGCATAGTGTAGTTACTTTTGAGACTAAACCTTTAAAAGAGGAAGAAATGCGTTCTCGTATAATCGAAATTTTTAAGAATTTTCCTTATTGGGTTTATGAGATAGACGATAGAGTCGTGGGATATTGTTATGCTCATCCGTGGAAACAACGGGCTGCATATAAATATACGCTTGAATCTACAGTTTATGTATCTCCCGATTATGTTGGAAAAGGTATCGGGAAGGAACTGATGCAAAAATTGATCGAAGAATGTCGAAAAAGCGGCTATCATGCGTTGATTGCCTGTATTACATCGGGTAATGAAGTTAGTGATTCTTTACATTTGAAACTTGGGTTTAAACAGGTTTCTTTTTTTGAGCAGGTGGAATTGAAATTCGGACGGTGGCTGGATGTTGCAGACTATCAACTATTGTTGATTTAGGTGTTTTTTAGAATTTATAAAAGAAAAGCCGGTTGTTAATCAAAATAACCGGCTTTTCCCATAGTTAAGGTTAAAGATTCTACTTGATATGTATGAATGAGCTGTTTTCTTGAATCTTCTCTGAGTCTGTATTCAGACTTTTTTCTTTGTCATATTTGAGATTGTATGTTTTCTCTCCTCCGAATGTATTGACTTTTATTTTTAGACCCGACAAGTTGCTTTCCTGAGGAGCTAAATCTTTTAACCTGAATGAAGCAATCCCCCACAACCTTCTGTCTATTTTGGGATCGTCTTCCATATTATGACGGAATTCCAGTTGCATGTAATTATCCTTGTCGGGATTGTCCGAAAGAGAAAAATCCCGCACAACGTTTACCATGTGTTTTTTCTCTCCTGCACCTTGCATTTCAAATTGTATGGTTAAATATTCATCGCTCGTCCACATATCGATGATATTTACAGGATCATTGCCGATACTGTCAGCGGTTTCTGGTGTAATGGGGATGATATTTTTGACCAAAACAGTGTCTATATCGTTAATGGCGACATAATAATCATATCCCATATAATTTTCTTGTAGTAGAGAAAAATTGATGATTACGCGTCGCCCGTCTTCTAAGAAAAAAGAGGGTATCGAAGTATTGGAGGGTAACATGGTCTTTTTACTGTCCAGTTGCAGATAGGGAGATTCTCCTTCTTTTACAACCATGTCTCCGATAGCATATGCATACGAGTTGTAGTAATAGACATCATCGTCATCATCTTTACAGGATTGCAGAATAACCGATGAGATCAGCATTATTAAACCTGTCAGAAAAATCGATTTTTTTTTCATAACTCATTCCTTTTTTAATTTATTGTTTTTTATTCAGTTTATCTCTTTTGTAATGTAAATGGTAATTTGGAGGAAATACTGCATCGAAAAATGTTAAAGAGTTAAAAAGATATTTTCTCTTTTATCCGGTGCAGTATTTTTACATTTTCTGCATTTATAAATTAAAGTGTGATTTAAAAACAAGAATGAGGGAGGAAGAACTGGTTGAACATTGTAGACAAAAAGATAAATCTGCACAAAAACAATTGTATGAGTTGTATGCAGGTACTTTATTTGCTCTTTGTATTCGTTATTCTGGAAATAGGGAAGCTGCTGAAGATATTTTGCATGATGGTTTCCTCCGGATATTTACGTCTTTCGACAAGTTCGATTATAGAGGAGAAGGTTCTTTAAAAGCTTGGCTGAGCCGTATAATGGTCAATACGGCATTAGAGTATATTCGTAAGGATGGGGAGATGAATCGTGTATTGACTTTAAATGAAGTCCCGGATATTATTGATCCAGAGAGTGAAGATGAGGATTTGGAGAAGATACCTCAGTCTGTACTGATGAAATTTGTATCGGAATTGCCTCCCGGATATCGGACGGTATTCAATTTATATACCTTCGAAGAGAAATCTCATAAAGAAATAGCTGCTTTATTGGGAATCAATGAAAAAAGCTCTTCTTCACAGCTTTTCCGGGCTAGAGCTATATTGGCGAAGAGAATAAAAATGTATTTAACGAAAGCGGGCGTATGAAACAAAAAGATGATAAGTGGACTATAAGATTCCGCAAACGGATGGAAGGATATGTTGAATTGCCGCCTTCTGGTGTTTGGGAAAGATTAGACGAGGAATTGTCTTTTAATAGTAGGCAACGGCATCGTTTCCCCAGAATTGCTGTGGCGGCAGTTATTTTGCTATTTATATCGGTCGGTTTGTATTTTCTTACTTATACTTCTGATAATGACGGAATCATTACGGCAGATGCTCCTTCTCGTATTTTAGAACATCATAAGGTCGATAAGCCTTTTCGGAAAACAATTGTAACCGATAGTAATAAAATAATCACACATGCTTCGATTTATGTTAGGACAGTAAAAAAGAAAACGGAAAACGATATTTTGGAGGCAGAAAATATAGTTGTTGCGCAATCGATCGATACGATTCAAGCCCCTTCACAAGAAAAAGTTGAAGATCTGTCAGAACAAAAAAATACATTACAAGAAAAAAAAGAACATTTTACGAATAGCTCTTCTGTTGGCAAAGATTTTGAAATTAGACAGTTGCCTAAGAAAAGTAAAGGTTGGTCAATAGGCGTTTCGGTCGGGAATAATATGATTGCTTCTGCAGAGAATCATTATGGGTTTAGTAATCTTGATCGTTCAGGAATAATGCCTCGGAGTATGAATATGTTACAGACTGGAGAGAACGAGACGTCCGAAGACCAGAAAATTACGGCAGCCTATCAACAGATTATGCTGAAAAATATTAATTTGGAGACTACAACTGATATTAAACACCATTTTCCTGTTACGTTTGGTATTTCATTGCGTAAAGATCTTTCAAATAGTTTTTCTATAGAGACCGGGCTGACATATACTTTATTATCTTCAGATTTAAAGGCCGGAAATGATATATACTATTCTCAGGAACAGAGACTTCATTATTTAGGTATACCTTTAAAGGCTGGTTGGTATTTTGTAAAAAAGAAGAGAGTTTCTTTATATTTATCTGCCGGAGGAGCAGTGGAAAAGTGTGTCAAATCTCAATTGAAAACTCATTATGAAATGCAAAATGACTTATCTTTTATTGGAGATGACCATTTGGATGTGAAAAAACTGCAGTGGTCTGTTCTTGCGTCGCTTGGTGCTCAATTTAATATAACCGATCATTTCGGAATTTATGCTGAGCCGGGGGCGATATATTATTTTGATGACGGAACAGATGTCTCGACAATTCGAAAAGAGAAACCTTTTAATATCAATTTACAAATAGGATTGAGGTTCGGATTCTGATATTGTTGTCGTTTTATATATTCGTGCCGTATTTGGGGAAATAGAGTTTATTTAAAGTTTAATGATTGGGTTAAGTAAAAAGAAAACCGTTATTCTTTGAGTTTAGAACAACGGTTTTCTTTATTAGGTTAAAAGATTTATTGTTTCAATTTCATCGCTATGGCTTTTGCCAATTCTTGACATTGGGCTATCTTTTCAGACGTAATACCTTGTTTCATTTCTACCGGATTTCCGGTTACGTCCCATTTCATTCTCTCTGCAAAAGAAGAGAGTCGTTTCACTGCAGCTCCGGCCCATGAGAATGAACCGAAATATCCGAATACTCGATTTTTCATATCCCGACTTTCCAATTTTGAAACCAATGATTCGATATTGGGAAATAACTCATTGGTATATGTCGGACTTCCGATAATTAGTCCTTTATATTTAAATATATCACGTAAGATATATGACATATCCGATTTTGACACATTGTGCATAACGATATTTTTAATACCTTGAGCAGCTAATTCTCTGGCGATAACTTCTGCCATTTTTTCGGTATTACCGTACATGCTTCCGTATGCGATTACAACACCCTCTTCTCCTTCATATAAGCTTAGTTTATTATATATACTTATGACTTTCTGTATTTCTTCTTTCCATATTGGACCGTGAGTAGAACAGATTATCTGTATGTCTATTCCTGAAAGTTTTGCAAGAGCTTTTTGTACTGGAGCTCCGTATTTACCTACTATATTGGAATAATACCGGAACATTTCATCCCAATATTTTTCGGTATTCATTTGATAGTCTATGATTCCGCCGTCCAATGTTCCGAAACATCCAAATGCATCTCCGGAAAAAAGAATTTTATCATCTTCACAATAAGTCATCATGGTTTCAGGCCAGTGTACCATGGGAGTCATGTAAAAAGTAAGTACTTTTTCACCTAAAGGTAACCGGTCGCCGTCTTTTACTTCGTGGAATTTGTCGAAAATCCCGTAAAATCCTTCAATCATTCCGATTGTCTTGCTGTTCCCGATAATTTTAATATCCGGATATACACGACAAAGATCGTTTATCGAAGCCGAATGATCCGGCTCCATATGATTTACGACCAAATAGTCTATAGGGCGTTCTCCCAAGATGTTTTTTATTTTTTCAAAAAACAGATCAGTATAACAATGATCTACGGTGTCGATCAGAACAACACTTTTATCAACGATCAAGTATGAGTTATAAGAAACCCCGAGAGGCAATGGCCATAATCCTTCGAATAAATGTTTTGTACGGTCATTTACCCCTACATAATGGATATTTCTACTGATTTCTGTAATAGTTGACATATTATTTTCTCTTTATTTATTTTTCGGTTACAAAGTTATAAAAATGTATCTTTTCAAGAAAAGAGAAAACTGTTTTTCGTAAAATCGTAAAATGATCTGACAATATTTTCTTATTGGAAAATTCAGGTAAATTCTTAGATATTTATGATTTGTCTTTTACGAAAAAAACAGACAATGCTGCTATCAGTAAAAATATTCCGGCTGTCGATAGGGCATATATGGCTTCTCTGTTATAAATATGTTCGACGATAAAGCCATTGAAAATCCCGTTTATAATTTGAGGAATTGTAATGAAAAAATTAAAAATTCCCATATACACTCCCATTTTGGAGGCCGGGATGGCTCCGGCCAATATAGCATAAGGCATAGCCAAAATACTGGACCAAGCAATACCGATACCGATCATTGACCAGACAAGCATGTGTGCATCGGTAAATATTTCGAAAGACAAAAGCCCCAACCCTCCACATACCAAAGCCAAAGCGTGAGTTCCGCGTCTTCCTATATATTTTGCTATTACGGGAAGAAATAATGCAAAAACCATTGCTACCGCATTATAAATACCGAAAAGCACTCCGACCCAGTTGCCTGCCTCTTGAAAAGCGTTACTTGACGGGTCTGTCGTTCCAAAAAAGCGGTCGGCGACAGCCGGAGTTGTATATACCCACATAGAAAATAACCCGAACCAAGAAAAAAATTGTACTATGCCCAATTGAGCCATTGTTTTAGGCATGTGTATAATGTTTTGAAATATATTGAAAAATCCTTTCTTTTCAGCAGTTTCCGTTGTATTTTCATGATTAAATCGGGTATGAATTTCCGGAGGATATTCCTGTGTATGGAAAATTGTCCATAGAACAGTTCCTAACAGTACGGCAGCACCTATGTAAAATGAGAAAATTACATTATCTGGTACTTTCCCGGCCTCTGCTGTTCCTGATATTCCTAACCAGTTTGCAAGAATATAAGGAAACCATGACGCAACGACAGCTCCGACACCTATTAAAAATGTCTGAATTGAGAATCCGAGTGTACGTTGTTCAGAAGGCAGTAGATCTGCCACTAAAGCCCTAAACGGTTCCATCGCTACGTTGATAGAAGCATCCATAATCATTAGCATACCCGCACCGATAAACATCGGAGGAATGAGACCGGATAAAGATCCTGAATTTGGCATGAAAACAAGAGCTACAGATGTTAGGATTGCTCCGGCTAAAAAGTAAGGTTTTCTTCTCCCTAATCGAGTCCACGTACGATCAGAATAATAACCTATAATCGGTTGTATAATCATTCCGGTCAGCGGGGCTGCTAACCAAAACCAAGAAAGATGTTCTACATTAGCCCCGAATGTTTGTAAAATACGACTCGCATTTGCATTTTGTAAAGCAAATCCGAATTGTATTCCTAAAAATCCGAAACTCATGTTCCATATCTGAGGCAAACTTAATCGAGGATGTTTCATGAATCTATGTTTATCCGGTGAAAAATCTTTATTTTAAACAAATATCTTCGATTAAAGTTTGTTGTATAATGGCGCGTATGATGAGAAAGAGGAGGATATAATTCGATTGGTGCGTACCAAGCGGTATTTTTATAAATCATAAAATACCCTGTCGAAACCAAAACCATTATGGCATCGGCAGGGCATGATATCCGATGAGAAAGATAAAATTCGTATTAATCGATAAAACGTTTAATTATGTTTCCATACTCATCGATTCTTCGATCTCTTAAGAAAGGCCACCAGCGGCGAACATTTTCTGATCGGTTCAGGTCTATTTCGACAATGAGATTTTCTTCTTGACTGTCGGATGCCTGAGCTAAGAACTCACCTTGTGGTCCGGCGACGAAACTGCTTCCCCAGAACCGGATACCTCCGGTTTGACCTGATGGATCTGGCTCATAGCCTGTACGATTTACAGAAACTACGGGTAGTCCATTGGCTACCGCATGTCCTCGCTGCGATATGATCCATGCATCTCGCTGTCGATTTTTTTCATCTTCAGTATCACTGCTTTCCCAACCGATTGCAGTCGGATAGATAAGAATATCTGCTCCTTTTAGCGCCATAAGGCGGGCAGCTTCTGGATACCATTGATCCCAGCAAACCAATACTCCGAGTTTTCCTATTGATGTCTGTATCGGCTCAAAACCGAGATCTCCCGGAGTGAAATAGAATTTTTCATAATATGCCGGGTCGTCGGGAATATGCATTTTTCTGTATTTTCCGGCAATATTCCCGTCTGTGTCGAATACGACTGCCGTATTGTGATATAATCCAGGAGCCCTTTTTTCAAATAAAGATGTGACCAGTACGATTTCAAGTGATCGTGCTATATCTCCGAAAAAACGGGTAGATGGGCCAGGAATGCTTTCGGCAAGGTCGAATAATCGAGTATCTTCTGTTTGACAAAAATAAAGGCTGTTATGCAATTCTTGTAATACAACGAGTTGAGCTCCTTTTGAAGCACAATCTTCTATATTGGCCTTTAACTGTTGCATATTTGCATGTATGTCATTTGTGTTGGACTGTTGAATAAGTCCGACTTTTATTTTTTTCTCCATAATACGCTTTTATTATTTTATTACGTTTTTCGGGTATTGCATGGTTACACAATGTAAAGATCCGTGCTGCTTGATTAAAGCACGGCAGTCTATCCCGATAATTTGACGTTCAGGAAAAGCTGTTGTCAATATTTCAGCAGTCCGGCTGTCATTTATCGGCTGGTTATAAGTTGGGTATAGAACAGCACCGTTTATGATTAAAAAATTAGCATACGTAGCAGGCAGCCTTTCATTGTCGAATACGATTTCATCAGCCATAGGTAAGGGCAAGAGTCTGAAAGGTCTGTTGTCTTGTGTCCGAAAGCTTTGCAGTTGTGACTCCATATCTTTTAGTGCTTTATAATGATGGTCTTTCGGATCATTGCATTGTATATAAGCAATTGTATCATTCGGGCAAAATCGAGCTAATGTATCGATATGGCTGTCGGTATCGTCTCCTTCTAAAAAGCCATGGTCTAACCACAAGATTCGGGATATTCCCAAATTTTCTTTCAAATATTGTTCTATCTGATCTTTGTTCCATGCTCCGTTGCGGTTAGGAGATAACAAGCATTCGCTTGTAGTGAGCAAAGTTCCTTTTCCGTCCGATTCGATAGATCCTCCTTCGATAACGAAATTCAGACAATTTATATATTGGGCATTAAATAATTGGGACTGAAAAATTTTCCCGGTAATAAGATTGTCTTTATTAGCTGCGAATTTCAATCCCCAACCGTTGAATTTAAAGTCGATAATTCCTGCATTGCCGTTTTTATCCAGAATAGAAATTCCTCCATGATCTCGAGCCCAAGTATCGTTTGTTTCACATTCGAAAAAACGAATATTATCTGTATTTATTTTTTTGCAAATTTGTTTCTTTACATTTTCAACATCGGGTGCGACGATCAGAAGTTTTTCTCTTTTAGAAATTTCTTTAGCGATTTCTATAAAACAAGATTGGACTTCTTTTAACATATGTGCCCAATCTGTTCCCGCATGAGGCCATGTCAGTTGCACCCCCGATTGTTCTTCCCATTCGGCAGGTAAATAGAAATTTTGCTTCACTTTGTTTCTGTTTCTTTAGGTTTTCTGTCAAAAAAAGGATTTTTAGAAGATGCACTGATCGGGATACCGATAATTTGATGGCATCCTTTCATCCAACCGATTCGCTGAGCAGCCCATCCGGCAGAAAACATTACTCTGCTGTCTACTCTTAGGTCGGATGCTTTTGAGCAAGCTGATCCGATAGCGATGCCTACGTCTATAGAATTAATGGCACATGGTGTGTTTTGTGGTTTTTCCGCACATGTGGGAAAGCCGCAATACCCGCAATTTAGAGCCTGTTTTTGTTCTTTTGTTCCGATAAGTATCAAGGCATCGGCTGAAAGAATATTTTCCGAATCACGCATTAAAAACTTCAGACCGGTTTCTTCTGAAAGTTTTTTCATTTCTTGAGAAAGTATTTCTATTTCCCGTTCGGTAATCGTTATAATTTCGAGAATATCTATACCTTTCCCTTTAGGGGCGGTACGGGCAGCTGTCATTATCTGCTTGGCCGCATCCAGCATGTAAGATTGTCTCGATATCCTTTCGTCAATAATCATAATACTTTTATAGTTTTTAAGTATCGACAAAGGTAATGAAACTCTTTTGTAAAATGTAATTTTTATTTTTGCTTTTTCAAATACAAAACAAAATGAAATTCTCATTTGTTTTTAGACAGGCTCTTAGTTTTAATTGAAATAAAACAAAAAATTGAGATTATTGTTTTATACAAAAGACTAAAACTATATATGGTGAAATTGTGTTATTTGTGATAGAGATTTTCGGAAAAAATTATATATTTGAGAATCTTATGATACGGTTAACAAATTGAGAAATTGCTTAAATTCTTGTATTATGGATGGAGATATTGAAGAATTATTTGAAAGTTTGATTAAAAAATATCGTGAACAAGACGCCGCTTTTGATGAATTGAAATTGATGATGGATGAAGATGAAGAGTTAAAAAAATCATACGAAGAATGGTGTGCTGCTATGGGATGCTCCGAGAAAAAAGGTTTTGGAGTATTTTATCAAGAATATATAGAGGGTGATGATTCTATATGGGATAGTATATTCCCGAATAAAGAAGAATATGATGGATATGATAGCTGATTTAGACTATTGACCGATTAGGTCGGATAAATAAAGGCTGTATATTATCTTAATTATTATAGTAAAATCTATATAATTATTAATATATAGCTTTTGTGTAATAAAATAAATGAGAAGTGTGCTATTTTTGCATACGAAACTATGAAAAATCAAAATACTATGAAACGTAATTGGTGCATTCTTATCTTTTTATTTGGATTTAATCTCATTTGTTTTTCTCAAATTAGAAATG
>NZ_CEWDCG010000033.1:0-20084 GCF_982436375.1 Coprobacter sp.
GACAAAGGCATTGGAGAGGTGGCAGAGTGGTCGATCGCGGCGGTCTTGAAAACCGGTGTACTGGAAGGTACCGGGGGTTCGAATCCCTCCCTCTCCGCTGAACAAATCTTAAATAGATAATACTTAATAAATATCCGAAATCAAATACTTAATTGTAGTAAAGAAAAGTCGAAACAGACAAACTATATCTACAAACAAATTTAATTCTTCGAAAAAGCAATTCCTAAATACCGATAAGATCATATTTTACGGAGGACATCAATCTAAATCAGGCTACTATTTCAGATATATTTATAGAACTTATAAAATATATTGACGAATGCCCTTATTTAGACTTTCAACAAAAAAATCTTATGCGAAAATGTATCGAGCACAACTCACAACTTATGAACAGGCTCTATTTTTCTTTAATTCGATGTCAAGTCTGGGAAAACCTTGGAGAGAAAAAAAGAAAACAAAAAATACTTAATTGAGAAATATGAACTAATAAAAAACATACCTCCTCGTTTTTTAGGAGAAATAGACGTCAAAGACTTTTATTCTGAAATGGAATATGAGTTCTAATATTTTTCTATCATAAACCATATAATATGAGTAACAGACAGTATAATAATATTGAAGACACGATAAGAAATTGGTTGGCTCAAAACCTCTCATTCATTACTCCGGAATTATCATTGATACGAACAGAATTTCCTTTGCCCGATCACATCGGTAGCAAAGGCTTCATTGATATTCTAGCCAAAGACGTATTCAACAATTGTGTTATCATCGAAGTTAAAAGGGCTAATAACTCGGCGAGAGATACTATAACAGAAATTCTTAAATACCATGCACTTATAAAACAAAAATATAAAGCTAAAGATGGGGAAATTCGCATTATAATTATTTCTACTCACTGGTCTGAAATAATAAGGGCTTTTTCTGAACTTGTCAATAACACGACCTATGCAATTAAAGGATATAAAATCGAAATCGATCCGGTCTCATTTATCCCTTATTCCATAGAAGAACAACAAGCTTTACCTCCTAACATTTTTGACAGACACTTTCCAAGAACATATTCGCTCAATCTCTTTTATACTAAAGAAAAAAGGGAATTGTTTAGACAAACATTCGAATCATTGTGCGCTCAGGCCCATATTTCCGATTATGTAATAATATATATGGATTCTACTCATAAAATCATATATCCGTATGCATCTGTCTTTACCTGGCAAAAAATGAGCGATACAAAACTAATTAAAAAAATAGGACTTATAACCGGTAATATTTTTGAAAACGAAACCGATTCATATGAAACGAAGGAGGAATATACCCAGCACTTAGAAGAAGAATTGATTATCGCTTTGTGTAAAAAAGCAAATTATGATGCCAGTGAAGCCGGATATCCTGAAAAATTCGACGCCGAACTAAGTGCCGGAAACTGGATGATACCCACTATTTATAAATATGGTATATTTGCAGATGACCCTAGATATAACAATGAAATGCTTATATCCGAGATCAAAGGATTGGACGGCAACAGTTATGAGCGGTATTCTTTTATAGGAGAATCTTCTCAAGAAAAACGAATTACTGAAGCATTGGAGAAAAGTATCAATTGTCTGTCCAATACAGAAGCTTGGTATCAATTAATATCGTTCAGACTAAAGCAGATATTAATCAAAAAAGAAAAGGTCAGGATAGGCTTATATATCTATAATCCACAATCGACTCTTCGCGCTTTAGCTTTTGCCGCAACATTGAATTATGAAGATTACGCACCTTTCTATCAATTGATAATCGTATATACCGATCAACCGACTATTGAAATTTATAATGGAGATATTGCTTGGAACGGGAAAAAAAACAACTATTCCATTCTTAACAGAAAAAGTTCTCCTTTCGACACTCTTATGAAAATGCAATTAGGTTTACTCGATGATGAACTGATCTTAACATTATCCAACTTATATTTTTCCTCAAAAAAGATCGTCATACAAGACGGTAACTCAATTTTCAATAGTTATATAAAATATGACGAGGATACCGATTCTTTAGTCATAGACAAAAGAGATAAAAGATCAATATCCGATTATTATAAACAAAAGCCAAACATAATAGAGGAGTTAATCTCGATTTACCGAACCTACTCAAATTATATATAGAGCTCTTAAAGGCCATCTAAATCTGATCCGGGTAAAATATCCTCATAAATAGCCGGTTCTCCTTTCAAGAGGAGAACCGTACCGACACCGTTAACAACGTTATAGCCCGGAAGAAAACGTAAAGACGAGCTGATAATATTTTAGACGAACTCTTAACGTCTTTTTCTCCAATCGAATGGAGTATCAGGATCTTCGATACGAACTATTCGAACACCGGAAACAGAAAACCCATAAGTATCTTTCGCCTCGATACGTATCGGATATATACCCGGCATAAGGTTCTCCGGCAATCTAAAATGCCATAAATGTGTAGATGCACTTTTCCGTAAAGGACTCCTACGGCTTATTTTTGTAGGATATATTTTATCTTTATACCACTGATTTTGTCTGGTAACCATAGGTGCTGTTACTTCAACTTTTTCCATACGAACAGGTAGAGTATTGCCTATTTGTATGTTAACCTCCGTACTATCCGACCCACCATATATATTAGCAAAAATCTCTCCTCGTGCAAACTCTCGAAAATCTTTCACATGCCGATCTATTGTATCGCAACCTTGCACCCATATATCCATTTGTCTTTCAGAATCCAAACCGACTCCTTTAAAATGTATCTGATAATCATCAGGAGAAAATTCTATCGTAAAATAGTTACGGGGAGCACCGCACTGCATTAAAGCCGACGGAACTCCGAGCCAATCTTTCTCTCCGACCCACCAATGTCCGCAAGTAGCACCGGCAACCAGTTCCTGCATTACAGCATTTCCTATCGGTATAAAATGCCGGCTGACTCTATGAGTATGCCCCGACAAAGCAAATAACTTATTTCTCCCATTTAACAAAGTTTTCAGATCTTCGATATTTTCGGTATGCACCAAAGGTATATGTTGACAAAAGACGACAAAACGATCTTTCGGGACATAAGACAAATCATTTTTTATAAAGGTCATCTGCCGATCGGAAATACGTGCCTTATACCCTCTTTTACTATCCGGAGCTACATTATTTAAAATAATAAAATGGACATTTCCATAATTAAATGCATAAGCTGAAGCCCCGAAATAACAATTAAAAAGAGAGTCTTGTAATGTATGTCCGTTCGTAATTCGATCATGATTTCCGGGAAGTACCCAAGATGGTATTTCCGTACAACGAATCATCTCACGTACATCTTCAAAAAGTTCAAGACGGTTATTTACCAAATCTCCCAACCATACAGCCAACTGAATATCCTTTCTCCCGGCAAGTTCAGGTATAATAGTTTGATTAGCATAATCGAGTTCTTGAGGATTTCCCATTTGTATATCTCCGATAGCGCCCAATGTAAAATGTTCCGGCTGTTTTTCTTTCTTCAGAGCAAAATCCACTTTATCTTTCGATTGCCTTGTTTTAAAAAGGAAATCGGAACTTCTGATTATATCTCCGGACGAAGAAGTGTATCCTGAAGGGATGATAGGGAAAAGGCTTTCTCCGTCCGCTACCGATATAGAAAAGTTTCCATCTTTATCCGTAAGAACCACATCTCTTCCATTCGATACCGGAACAGCCTTTATTCCGTGTTCCGATCGGTCTTGAATACCATTACCATTTTTATCTAAAAAAACTTTTCCCGATATAATATTCTGTGCGGTCAAGGGCACAAAACAGACTAAATATACAAGAAATAGGAAATATTTAATGCTTTTCATTCTTTATCGTCTTTAGGTAATAGAACTGCTTTTACAACCGGAGTTTTCAAAAAACATTTGCGAATATGATCTGCGACATCTTCACTTGTTATATTCTTCACTCGAGCTTCATAATCCGTTATATGTTTCCAATCAGGAATATTATTATACAATGTATTACGTATCTGCGTAGTCCAAAAAGAACTTCTTTGCTTTGTTATTTTCCAATCTTTTATAAGATTCGTCTTAACATCTTCCAATTCACCAGAAAAAGAGTCCGGATCATCACACATATTTCCGATAACGAGAAAAGTGCTATCGACCAATGCCTGCACATTATCTGGCAAACAACTGAAGCTTATCGTTTCACGGCATAAGGCCGAAGGATGCTGAGTAGCTCCGACCGATACCCCAACACTGTAAACCATTCCCATTTTTTCTCTTAAGACTGCCAACAATTTCATACGCAGAATTCCTTTTGTTACATCATTCTTTAAATTCAGATCCATAATATTCCCGTCAATACTATCTTGCTGAAATATCAAAGAAACAACAGCCTTGGGTGAATCTCCGGCTTTGCGGCTAAAAACAACCGGTTCAACAGGTATTTTACCACCTTTATGCACATATTCCGTACAAGACTTTCCTCCGGGCAATCCTCCGAGATAAGTTTCGATAAAAGGTTCTATATCCTGCAACGGCTGATCGGAAGTTATGATAAAAGTATATCCTTCTGCCGCACCGAAACAATGATTATAAGCCGGCAACAACCATTCGGCTTTTACTTCATTCTCGATAATAGTATCCGATATTTCCCGATCGGTATAATCAGGAGTCCGCAAAATGTTTCTCAGCTCCGTATTAAATAAATCTGCATCGGTTTTACGTATCGTTCGGTATTTTTCGATGCTCTTATCCATCACCTGCCGTAATAAATCCATATCGACTTTAGGTTGAGTCCACCTCAAAAAAAGTAATTGGAACATCGTTTCCATTTGATCTATCTTAGAGGTCGCTATAACACCCGAACGGTGTTTCTCCACCAAGAAACGACAAGAAACATCTTTACCTGACAAGAAATAACTAAGGGCATCCCTCGAAAATTCACCCGCTCCACTCAATGGAATTACAGATCCTGAAAAAATACCCGAAACATAACGTGTCGAGTCTAATGCATAAAGGCCGCCTTTACGAAAACCGCTAACCACGATCCGGTCTTTATCTAAAGAATTATTCTTAAAAATCACTTTTACGCCATTAGACAGGATCAACTCCTGAGCATCGATCTCGTCAATACTTCTACGTCCCACGATTTTCCCACCTTCCGGTTTTTCCGGTAATAATTGATCAGGCACTTCAAATTGCAGGACATAAGGAGCAAGGGTTTCTTTTTTCACTTGTTCAAAGATCGAAAGGAGTTTTCGGTCATCCGGAAATTCATCTTTATTCTTTTCGGATGAAGTAATCAGATAGTGCGGCAATGCCGACCGTTCTAATTTTTGTAACTGTTTTACCAACATCGAAGAGTCTATTTGTGCTATGAATTTTCTTGCCATACGATACTCTTCGGCCGGGGTAAACATTTGATGACCGATATAAAAATTTTGATACATTTCCTCGATAAAAGAAGAAGACTGTTCCGGATTTTTAGACTCTGCTCTACGACGCAATGTATTTAAAAGCCGTTTTTTTTCTTTATCTATTTCTTTCTTGGAAAAACCATAACGAACCATACGCTCGGTTTCTCTGGCAAATTCTGTAATACCGGCTTCTATTTTTCCCGGAATCAATTCAACGGAAGCAAATAGTCCTCCTTTAATATTCAGAAAAGAAGAATGGGACAAACTCGCCCCATTAAACGGGACATCATCAAAAGTAAGAGCATTATAACGAGCTTTTGTCAATCTGTTGAGCATGGCCCGCTGTAAATAATTTTTATAATCTTTTTCGGTTTGCACCGGATCAGGCATCGGCAAAAGGCGAATAATATTCAACTCCTCTTTTTTTAACGAAGGGTGAGCAACTCTCTTAACCGATACGCTATCATAATCATCAATAGCATAACTCGGTATCTCTTTTACAGATCCATTTTTTAAAGAACCGAATTTTTCAACAATCAAATTTTTTACATACTCCGAGTCTACATCTCCGGCAACAGCAACAGCCATAAGTCGAGGTGCATACCAATCTCGATAATAATTTTTAATTTCTTCATGTTTAAAATGCCGGATAACTGCTGTATCTCCAATTGTTTTTCGCTTCGAATAACGCGAACCGTTCAATATTTCCATCAAAAATGCCTCACCGATTTCACTTTCAGGTCCGGTTCTGGAAAGCCATTCAGACAAAATTACCCCTCTCTCCTTCTCTATTTCCAAGCTATCAAGCAGCAAATGTCCCGCCCAATCGGCTAAAATCGTAATAGTACTATCGACCATCTGTCGGTCTGAAGAAGGAAGCTGTAATTTATAGACAGTTTCATTCATCGAAGTATGGGCATTCAAATCTTTTCCGAACTTCGCACCATGAGATTCTAAAAAACGAATCATGGAATTTCCTGGAAAATGTGTTGTCCCATTAAAAGCCATGTGTTCAAGAAAATGAGCCAACCCTCTCTGCTTCTCCGTCTCGAATACCGATCCCGACTTTATAAAAAGTCGATATATAGCCTCTCCTTTCGGATAATCATTAGGATAAATATAATATGTCAACCCGTTAGATAATTTTCCCTTGATAAGATTCGGATTTTGCGGTATTTTTTTCGCACTGACCGAAAACAGTGTACCACTGATCAAAAAGAATAACAGAAGTATTTTTTTTATTAAATCAATCATATAAGAATAGCAATATACGAGATGTTTTCCAAAGTTATTTCAATATTAGTTGCAACATTATTCTGAGCAGAAAGAAAAGCAGGAGCATAGATGTAGCTATGCTCCTGTTTCACTTATTAATATTTATCGACAATTAATCAGCATCAGCATAAGTATAAAGTTCTATCACATTGCCTTCTTCCATAAGCACACCGATAAAACCATCGTTATTACTGTTGAAATCGACAAACGCACGTTCTGAAGAAGCTGTATTCAAGGCAAACGCATCGCTCCACTGTTTGGTCTCATTATCAAGATTGATAACAAATGAGTTCTTAAGCCCTTTATAATCACGATAAACCACAAACGGCGTATTCTGGGCATCGACAGCGACTTTGTAAAAATTGTGCGATTCAAAAACATTATTTATTGCACCGCCTACTATGGCCAATTGTCCCGATTCCAGATTATATTTAAACAATCTTGGATTTCCGTCTTCCGTATCCGCATTATCTACAGTGCAAAGGAATACATTACCATTACCATCGATATCTATAGACAAATCTTTGATCCCGTTCGAAGTCGCACCTTCTTTAAGGAATCCCCCTTCAACTACCGGAGCGATCGTACCATTCGTAAATTTGTACAAAGAATAGCCGGCACCATTATTCGACATTGCAATATAAACACTATTTCCATAAGTTGTGGCTACAGGAACAAAAGCAGCATAAGTCGTGCCACTCACTCCCGGACGTCCGGTAAATACTTGTGCCGTTACCCAACTTGACCCGTTGAAATAAGACAATTCGGGAGCACGACGAGCAATAGCGGCTGAAGCATTATTGGATATGGTAACGACAACCGGATTTTTTGTCTGAGGATCAATAGCTAATGCTGTTCCGGAACTAGCATTGGCTTTAATAGAAAATCCAGAATTTCCAACGACACTCCAATTGCCACCCGTATATTTCATAACAGTTGCGGCAGTTCCGTTATCTTTATCTATATATAATACATAAGGAATACCATCCGGATCAAAAGCAATATCTATACCACCTGAAACTGCCGTTGAGAAATTTTCTGCACCCACATTTTCGAAAGCAGAACCATTCCATTTGGCAACACATAACTTATCAGAACCATTATCATCTATCGTATAAGCAATATAAGGCATATTATCTTTCGGATTCACTTTCATTGCAAAATCTCCGGCAAGTTCTGATGTAGGGTTAAAATCGGTTATCTTTTTCCATATTTTAGGAGATTGGAACACAATAGTAATTACATAACTTTTCGAAGTATTCGATTTGGTATCCGTCACAATAATATCAACCGGATAAGTATAATCATTAGCAGTCACTCCGCTTTCTTGCAACACGCCGTTTATCTTCACCTCATTCCCATCTTCTGTCGTAAATCGGGCAACTAAAGCTGAAATATCCGTATTAGCAGGTACAGCTATTCTCATATCCCCTGTGATTTCAGGAACGATATAATCTTCAGCCAAAGCAGAATTATCTTCGGCATAAAACCCGAAAGACTTTAAACCGACAACAGCGGTAACATCCCCGTCATTGTCATCATCAGAGCAGGCAACAAATAATGCACTGCACATACTCAATAAGAGCAAATTTAAAAATAACTTCTTCATACTCAATTTTTTATAGAGGAAAACCCTCTCATTAAACAATTTAAAATGGTATTTGCTTGGTAATCGTATATTCACTATTCAAGTGATCCGGTCCCGGAAATCCGATAGTAAAATTCTTACTGTTACTTTTCAATACAATCTTAACCGTATTATTTTTCCCGGCTTCAATCATGTGATTCAACCACTCTATACGAATAGGCCTTTCATATACACCGCTGGGAAACACGATAGAAGAACCGGAAGATACTTGTCTAAAATCAACACCTTCCTGTAAACCGTCTCCTACGACAAGTTCATAATCAACCGTGACATCTTCTGCAATTTTTTTCGTACTCATATACACATAATAAGTAGCGACAAAAGTACCGTCACAGTCTATAACAGCAGATGATCCTCCCTGTGCATCAGCAATATAAATAAAAGGATGATCGAACGGTTCTTCATCTTTAGAACAAGAAGAAAGTACAATAGCTACAGCCAGGAGAAATAATATTTTTACAAATTTCATATCTATAACTACTAAATTTTATCAATCAATAATTAACTCCCGGATTAAGCTGTATCTCGGGATTGGCCTCAATCTCATCCATAGGTATAGGTAACACAAACCAATCATTAGGATAAGTTTTTATTTTTACGATAGAATTCGTACTTGATTCACGCACCATATTTTGTTTTTTCCGAGTAATATCAAACAATCTATGCCCCTCAAAACAAAGCTCTTTAATACGTTCTTTCTCAACTAATTTCAGTAAATCTTCAACACTGCTATAAACTAAATTAATTTCCGAAGGCTGTTTTCCTAAAGCCCTTGCCTGCAATGCTTTGATGTCATTTGCCGCAGTTGTTTCTCCTCCGGGAAGATAACAATTCGCCTCCGCTCTAATCAAATACATCTCCGACACCCTCGAAACGAACGGATCATAATGCTTGTCATCCTCAACCACATCTTTAGCTACATAAAATTTACGGCATGCTTTAGTTTTAACTTCATCTTTCGTAGCATAAAGCAATTCGAGACGAATATCGTCAGGTTGGTCAAAAAAGGTATATAATGTATCTGCCGGACGAGCGATAGGAGACACAGGATCATAAAATTTCCACAGATCTTTTGAAGCCCGAAAACCGTTTAACCGGAATATAGCCTCACTCCCAGTTTCTATATTAACATACATATTGACATAATTTTCATACGAGGTTAAAGGAACTTTAGCAATAACCGTTGTCGCATAGTCACTTGCTTTTTGCCACTGCTCCATATAAAGATATACTCTGGCAAGCAAAGCTTCACATGCTGTTGCAGAAGCATGATAACAATCCATTGTCGTAGATCCGAAAATTCCTATAGCCTCTTCCAAATCCGGGATAATACGTTTATTATAAACATCATATACCGAAGCCCGCAACACAGGGTCATTCGCACTGGGCAAAATAGAGAGATTGGGGACTCCCCAATGTGAGGCATCAGGCGTATAAGTATAATGTTGGCCATAACAGCAGCAAAGGTTTAGATGAACTAATGCCCGGATATAGAGAGCCTGAGCCCGAATAAGTTCTATCTCTGCCGCATTTCCCGGATATTTCTCTTTCAAATCGGGAGCATATTGCAATATATTATTTACATTCCCTATTATCTCCAATCCATCTCTCCAGATATACCCCACAGCGCCGGTTTCCTGAGCCGGATCGGAAGTATAATTATACTGATCGGCAATACTTACTCCTTCTGAATTAGATAAATACAACATATCTGCTGCAACCTCAGGATATTCAGAAAATTCTCCGTCATAGAAATTATACAACAAACGATAAGAGCCCGCCAATCCGGACCGTAATCCGTCAACATCCGAAAAAAAGGTTTCTATATCGCTTTTACCGAATTTTTCTACTTCCAGGAAACTGCATCCCTGGAAACCGGCAAGTGCAATGCAAAATAAAATTTTATATATTCTTCTCATCATATTCGTTATTTAGAAAGATACACCTAAGCTCACCGAATAGGTCGTTGTCATCGGGAATCCGTTCATTAAAGTTTTATAACTGTTTTTCCCTTTTTTCTGATCCGGAGTAAATATTGCCACATTATCTCCAATAAGAGAAAGAGTACATCCGCTCATATTCATCTTTTTACAAATCGACTTCGGAAGATTATATGTCAAAACGATATTCTTCAATTCAAAATATGTCGCCTTATACAGATACCGAGTCGAGTACATACTCGATTTACTCGGATTATTATTGACAAATTTCGGATTCACCGCCAAGTCTCCGGGATTTTGCCAACGATCGAGCGCCTCGATCGGCTGATTGTAAGATAGAACACTACGTCCGTCATCTAATGATCCCGACATAAATGAACTCAACAAATATCCACCGATAGAATAGGTCATATTTACACGCAACGAAAGATCTTTCCATCTGAATGTATTATGGAATCCTCCATAAACAGTCGGAGAAGAAGTTTTATACGGGACTCTATTATCATAACTAAATGATCGGGTTATATTACCGTTCTTATCATACCACAGAGGGCTTCCGTCACGAGGATCTACCCCTGCCCAGCGGACCAAATAATAAACATTTTTATCTTCTCCTTTTCTCCAAACATTAGTTATACGACCGACTTCCGTGTCATTATACAGCTCTAATATCTTATTTTTATTATGAGCAATATTAAAATCGGTAGTCCATTCAAAATCTTTCATCCGTATATTGACCGTATTCATATTAAACTCTACCCCTTGATTTCGCATCGATCCGGCATTACGATAAATACGCGTGCTACCCACAGCACGGGATACCCCCAACTTACTCAGCATATTCTCCGTCACATTCCGATAATATTCCAATTCCATATCAAACCGTTCTAAAAAACGTGCACGAATACTGACATTAGTTTTGTAAGTAGTTTCCCACGTCAATCCCGGATTAGGCGGTTCTGACATGACAGCCCCTAATCGGTTATCATAAAAATAAGAGTCGCTATAATTATAAGCGCCTTTTGCAGAAACGCTCGAACGCGAATTATTCATATTTCCATACGAACCTTTCAATTTCAATACATCCATAAAATCCCATGAATAAAAAGGTTCGTTATGAATATTCCAAGAAGCTCCGATCGATGCCGAATTAGCCCAACGCGCAAACTTTCCAAAATCAGAACTTCCGTCTCTTCGACCCGAAACTGTCAGATAATAACGAGAAGCCCAATTATATCCTGCCGAAAAAAAGTAGGAAAGATTCCGGGTAATATCAGAACTACTAGAACCTAATCGGCTATCCTGCTCGGCATAACCGACTTCTTGAATAAAATCATTCATAAATCCGCTGCCCGAAGCGCTGTGAGAATCTCGAGAAACATTTTTCAACTCAATACCGACAACAGAATTTACTCCATGTTTCCCAAAACGGCGATCGAGATTTACCCGGTACACATTGACCCATGTAAGCACATTCGATTCTTCTCTACGAGCATAACCGATTCCCTCTCCATTAGAGTCCATTCCCGCCCAATTTGTCCGAGCATCATAAGAAGCTCCATGATTATTCAAATAATTTACACCGAATTGTACTGTGGCGTTAAGTCCTTGAATAATATCATATTTTAAAGAAAAGTTGCCTTCAGCTTGTACCGCACGTTGCTTATCCGAATTCTCATCCCTATAAGCCAACGAATTAAAAAGTTTCTTCTTTTTCCAATTCGGGACTACATTTCCAAAGCTATCTGTTGTCGTTCCGTCGATTATATTATCATACAGCCTATAAGTTGTTCCGTCCATATCATAAGGAGAAAAAATAGGCAACAATTGATAATAGCTTTTCGATACGGCAAACAAATTATTCGGGTTATAGGAAACTCCTAATGTAACAGAAGAAGAAAACTTAGGGTGTATCTGTACATTCGTAACCGATCTTAACGTAATACGCTGCTGACGATTGCCTTTTTCAATTTGATCCTCTTGATAATAAGATGCAGACAAACGGTTAGACATTCGTTCACTTCCTCCGCTTGCAGAGACGTTAACCTGTAAAGTCTGTCCATTCCCGAAAAGAAGATCATGCCAATTGGTATTTGTCGTCGAATACGAATCATGAGGATTATCTGTATATGGGAAATAATCCAGATTTTTCTCACCACCGTTCAGCCAAGCTTCCCGAGCCAACTCAAGGTATTGTGAGCCGTTTGTAGTTTTAAAACGTGTCGATTCATTTAAAAACGAAACTCCATACTGCACCGTAGCATTCAGCACGGTCTTTCCCGAATGCCCCTTCTTAGTAGTGATCAAAATAACTCCATTCGAAGCATTAACACCGTAAATAGCAGTAGCAGAAGCATCTTTTAAAACCGTAATAGATTCGATATCGTCCGGATTCAAAAAAGAGAGCGGACTTATACTCGTGTTCATTCCTTCTATAATATTCGTTGCCGTACCCGTATATACAGGCACGCCATCGACAATCCACATCGGTTCGCTCGACGCATTCAAAGAACCGTCACCTCGAATACGGACATTATTACGAGTTCTGACAGATGGAGAATCAGTATTAGGCTCTATACGCATACCCGGAATCAAACCGTCCAACATATCATCAACACGTCCGGCCGGAAGATACTTTAACTCTTTTGATCCTACCTGAAATGCACTCCCTACCATATCGGATCTTTTCTGAATAGTACCGTATGCCCCTTGAACCACGACTTCTCCGATCTGATGATCATTATTCTTCAAAACAACTTTTAAATCGGTCTGCTTGGTAACAATAATAGTTTCAGATTCCATTCCGATGAAAGAAAAAACCAAAGTAGCCTTATCTGCAGGAACAGAGATAGTAAACTTTCCATCCATATCCGTAACAGTTCCCTTCTTGGTTTCTTTCACAAGAATCGAAGCCCCGACAACCGGACTACGTTCAGTATCAATAACAACACCTGTCACCTTTCTGACTCCAGCCTCTTGAGCTTCTACACTTTGATTTACCGACAATAACAAAATTATAATCAGTAAATGATATAAAAACCTTCGCATATTTTTCAGATTAAATAAAGTCTATCAAAAAAGCCTTTCTATTCATTTTTTAAATAATTTTACAAATGTGTGAAACGAATTTGAGAAGTACAAAAGATTTGAAGAAAATTAATAATATGTTCCTTTTTTTTAAATTTACACACAACAAATAAGTTATTTATTATTATATAAACCTAAAACACAAAAATAAATTCATCCTTTTTATCGGATTACAAAATGCACAAAAAAAGAAAAACTATTAACAAAAAGCAGATTGCAATAATATTTTTAAAATAAATACGCTGTACTAATAAATTATTTGATAGAAACAACAATACCCGATATCACTATTAAGAGTATAAGAAATCATTCAAAACAAAAAAATCTTCGCATTTTTTAATAACGGCATGAGAGGCTACTTAAATTTTGTGAGAATATTTCTCAATTTTCCATTTCTTTTGAGCCTGTCCAAATTTTCCAATAATAAAAATATCATCAAGTTATCTTTGCATTCTCTCCCTGGTTATAACTCGTTACAATTCTTTTCTCAAGAAGGAAACTGACTATTAACGAAGGCTTCTCTCAAACTTTGCCCGAGTAAAACTCAGATAGGCCTTAAAAGAAATAGAGACATTTATTTTGTAATCGGAAAGTGATTTTTTAACTTTGCGAGTTGTCAGTTATATAACAACTTTTCACATGGATAACGATATAAAAGAGGCATGCAAAATCATGCAAGAGGGCGGACTCATATTATATCCGACCGACACGATATGGGGGATCGGATGTGATGCCACCAATGAACTTGCAGTAAAACGAGTATATGAAATAAAAAAACGAATCGACAGCAAAGCTTTAATCGTTTTAGTAGATAGTCCTGCAAAAATAGATTTTTATACCGATCATGTTCCGGATATAGCATGGGACTTAGTAGAAGTAGCAGATAAGCCTCTCACCATAGTTTATCCCAATGCCCGTAATCTTGCCCATAATTTGTTAGCAGAAGACGGAAGTGTGGGTATCCGCATAACAAAAGAACCTTTCTCACACAAACTTTGCGAAAGATTCAGAAAAGCAATCGTCTCGACATCCGCCAATATCAGTGGAGCACCCTCTCCCCGTAATTTTTCAGAAATTTCTCAAGAAATAAAAGATGCAGTAGATTATATTGTCGAATACCGTCAAAATGAAATGACCCACCCGTCACCATCAAGTGTTATAAAATTGGAAGAAGGAGGGATAGTTAAGATATTACGGCCATAAATGAAACAAAAACTACAAATAGCAAAATATTTCGTAGGCGACATCATTTCGGTCAGCCTTGCTTGGTTTTTATTCAATTTGTTCCGTTACCATTTGCTAAATATACAATATTCATTCGGATCTTTATCGGGCTATTTAAATTCGTCTAAAATAATAGAGGGACAGATAATCTTTCCCTGTATATTTCTCTTTATTTTTTATTTATCCGGATACTATAATCATCCTTTTCTCAAATCCCGGTTAGGCGAATTTTTCACGACATTTCTTTCTACGCTGCTCTGTACTTTTATCGTTTTCTTTGTAGCTCTGCTTAACGACCAATCTCACGTCTATACCAGTTATAAATTAATTTTAGGACTATTCGGCATACTGTTTACTTGTGTATATACTTGTCGGGCCATTATCACACAACGAGCGACATTCCGAATACATAATCGGATATGGGGTTTCAATACATTGATTATCGGGGCAGGTAAGAAAGCTCAAAATTTGGTCTATGAACTGAATCACATGCAAAAATCTATGGGATACAAAATTATCGGGTATGTAAGAACCGATGACCAACAAGAATGTATTTCCTCTGATTTACCGATATTTACATTCTCTGAACTTCCTGAAAAGATCAAAGAATTTTCTATAGAAGAACTTATCATCGCTCAAGAACATCATAATCGCAAAAATATGCATAAACTGATCAACAGTTTATACCCTCTCGAGCTACCGATACAGATAGAGGCCAGCGAATACGAAATGTTGACATCCCGTATAAAATTATCAAATATATACGGAACACCATTTATCGATATAAGTATATGTTCTCTTTCTGACTGCCAGAAAAACATTAAAAGATTATTAGACGTAATTTTATCGGCACTCGCTCTAATCATACTCTCCCCTCTATTTTTATTTCTGGCGATAAAAATAAAAACCGGATCGAAAGGGCCTGTTATCTTCAAACAACAGCGCATCGGCTACAGAAGAAAAGAATTTACTCTTTACAAATTTCGGACGATGGTAAACAATGCCGAAAAAAACGGTCCGGCACTATCGAATGAGAATGACTCCCGCATAACCCCTTTCGGTCACGTCATGCGCAAATACAGACTGGATGAATTACCCCAATTCTGGAACGTCATAAAAGGAGACATGTCTATTGTAGGTCCACGCCCCGAAAGAAAATATTTTATAGACCAACTGATACGCCGTGCCCCCTATTACAGTCTATTGCATCAAGTTCGTCCGGGAATAACATCATGGGGAATGGTTAAATTCGGCTATGCGCGTAATATAGATGAAATGATAAAACGACTCAAATATGAGATTCTTTACCTTGAAAACATGTCTTTATTAGTTGATTTGAAAATTATTATTTACACAGTAAAAACAGTATTTACAGGGAAAGGTATTTAATATGGGAAAAGATTGGTTCTTAAAGCTTCTTGTCTGGCGGGAAAAAAATATAAAGGAAAAAAACTTTATCTTAATTCTCAGCTTCATTATCGGTATTTTAGCTGCAGGAGCTGCTCTTATACTAAAATATCTGATACATTTTATACAAAATTTGCTCACCGAACATTTTTCTATCAGTGATGCCAACTACTTATACCTGGTATATCCGATTATAGGTATTCTGCTTTCAGGCCTATACGTACGATATATTGTTAAAGATGATATCAGTCATGGTATAACTCGCATATTATATGCTATCTCACAACGTAAAAGTCGATTAAAACCGCATAATATGTACACCTCGGTAGTAGCAAGTTCTATTACGATAGGATTTGGAGGATCTGTTGGAGCTGAAGCGCCTATCGTATATACGGGGGCAGCTATAGGGTCGAACATTGGTAGTGCCTTCAGACTGGATACCCGTGTGCTTATGCTTCTTGTCGGATGCGGAGCATCTGCCAGTATAGCCGGAATTTTCAAAGCACCTATTGCAGGTCTGCTATTTACTTTGGAAATACTTATGATGGACTTGACCACAACATCGGTTATGCCATTACTTATCTCCTCTGCAACAGCGGCTACCGTTGCTTATATTTTTACCGGACCAACGGCTCAGTTTAGTTTCGTCCAGACCGAGCCTTTCATTGCTGAGAGAATTCCGTATGTTATTATTTTGGGAATTTTCTGCGGTTTCGTTTCTCTCTACTTTACCAGAGTCATGAACTGGCTCGAAGGGAAATTCCGTAAACTCGGAAATCCTTGGAAAAAGTTCGGATTAGGTTCTATAATCTTAAGTTTATCTATTTTCTTACTACCTCCCCTTTACGGTGAAGGTTATGAATCTATCACTCGATTGCTCAGCGGACATCCTGATGTTATCACAGACGGTAGTATTTTTTATCCGTGGAGAGATAATTTTTGGGTCGTTTTTATGACTTTAGCTTTAATCGTGCTGCTTAAAGTATTCGCAACGAGTGCGACAAACGGAGGAGGTGGCGTCGGAGGGACATTTGCCCCAAGTCTTTATCTCGGTTGTATGGGAGGCTTTCTGTTTGCCTATACGATCAATCACTTCGAAATGGTGATTCCTCTATCCGAAAAAAACTTCGCTCTTATGGGAATGGCCGGAGTCATGTCGGCAGTAATGCATGCTCCGTTAATGGCTCTTTTCCTCACGGCCGAACTGACCGGAGGATATGATCTTTTCCTTCCGCTAATGATCACCTCTACCGTAGCATTCGGCACAATCAGAATTTTCGAACCACACAGTATATACACTATGCGTCTGGCCAAAAAAGGAGAGCTTCTTACTCATCATAAAGATAAAGCCGTATTGACATTATTAAAAATGGACAGCGTTATAGAAAAAGATTTTCTCATAGTGCACCCCGAAATGAGTTTAGGGGATATGGTAAAAGTTATATCTCAATCGCATCGAAACATATTCCCGGTTACGAATCATCGCAATCAATTACTCGGTATCGTACTATTAGATGATATAAGAAACATCATGTTCCGTCCGGAACTATACAATCGCATGTTTGTCCGAAAATTCATGATCGCGCCTCCGGGAAAAATCGAAGTGGGTATGACAATGGAAAAAGTGATGAAAATATTCGATGAAACAAACGCTTGGAATCTTCCGGTCGTAGAGAACGATCAATACGTCGGATTTGTTTCAAAATCGAAGATATTCAATTCATACCGGCGTGTATTAGTACATTATTCTCAAGATTAACAGATATACATGGAAAAGAAAAATATAAGAATCGTTTTTATGGGGACTCCCGAATTTGCCGTAGAGAGTTTAAAACATCTCGTGGAGGGAGGATATAATGTCGTAGGAGTAATTACGATGCCCGACAAACCGGCAGGGCGAGGACACAAAATACAATTTTCTTCGGTAAAGGAATATGCTATTTCTCAAGGTCTTCCTCTTTTACAACCTGAGAAATTAAAAGACGAAACCTTCCTGACCGAATTAAAAGCGTGGAATGCCGATCTTCAAATTGTCGTAGCATTCCGTATGCTCCCTGAAGTTGTATGGGACATGCCCCGATTAGGGACATTCAATCTGCATGCTTCCCTCCTGCCCCAATATCGTGGGGCAGCGCCTATCAACTGGGCGATAATCAACGGTGACAAAGAGACCGGAGCTACTACTTTTTTTCTTACTCATGGGATAGATACCGGTAAAATAATCATGCAAAAGCGTATCCCTATTGCAGATAATGATAATGCAGGAACGGTACATGATCGATTGATGGTTATGGGTGCTTCGATGGTAACAGAAACGGTAGATGCAATTCTAGACGGCAGAGTTTCACCCGTCGATCAGGAATCTGTCAATGTAAACGAACCGTTAAGACCTGCTCCAAAAATCTTTAAAGAAACCTGCCGGATCGACTGGAATAAAAGTGCAAAAGATATATTTAACTTTATAAGGGGATTATCTCCTTATCCGGCAGCATGGTGCGAATGGGAAGCTCCCGACCAGACAGTCTATACTGTAAAAATATTTGAAACCGAAGTTATAAATACGACAAACGGAAAACCCGGGACTTTATATACAGACGGCAAAAAATATATTGAAATATCTTGCGGAAACGGAGGCTTACGATTAAAAGTGCTACAACTTCCCGGGAAAAAAAGACTATCGGCAGAAGAGCTATTACGAGGATTCTCACTCACCGAAGATTTTATTTGCCGATAATGCTAAAAATCGACTCGTACAAAAAAATATTATATATCGTATCTGGGACTTTATGTCTTATTTTAGGGAGTATCGGTCTATTCGTGCCGATACTCCCGACAACTCCGTTTTGGCTACTGACCGCATGGCTCTATACTCGCAGTTCTCCATATCTTTATCGTAAAGTCATGAACATTCCTCTTTTCGGAAACTGCATTCGTAATTTTCATGAATATAAAGCAATCCCTTTACGAGGAAAGATCATAACCATAACAACTTTATGGATTACGATAGGAATATCTATATGGATCATAGCTAAAGTATGGATAGCCATACTTTTGATAGCAATAGCCATCGGTATAACCATACATATTTTATCATACAAGACCTTACCTCCGGATATACATAAGAAAAAAGATATACACTAAAACTCAGTCTTCTACGAACAGAGTATAAAACAAAAACGTTATACTATGAAAATATGTATTCTTCTTGTTTATAATGAAATTTTCTCATGTAAAATTATATCTGCTCTGTATTGTAGTCGGAGGAATGACCGGACTTATTACTGTTCCTTTCCGTTATTTACTCGTGAAGTCTTCTGATTTACGGGACATTCTTTTTTCATCGTCTTACTCTTGGTGGTTTCATCCGGTAATCATAACAATCATGTGGATTACCGGAATAGCAATATGGTATCTTGTAAAAAAATATCCTATTATCTCAGGGAGCGGAATACCTCAAATCGAAGGTGCGATATTCGGAAGATTTCAATTTATCCACCCGCTAAAAGCATTAATAGCTAAATTTATAGGAGGTGTTGCCGGAATAGGTATGGGATTTTCTTTAGGAAGAGAAGGTCCATCTGTCCAGATGGGAGGGTTCATTGCAAAATTAATCGGAAAGTGGGGAAAGGCTAACATCTCCGAACAACGTTATTTATATACAGGCGGGGCAAGTGCAGGCCTCTCTTCTGCTTTTACCGCGCCATTGGCTTCTACGATATTTATCATCGAAGAAGTGGAAAAGTTCGATTCCGTAAAAATCGCCATATCATCACTTTTAGCTGCAATCATATCCGGCTGGATAGCATCTCAGATATTCACGATCAACTCATATACTTTGATCAATACGGCCTACCCTGATGAAATGAATATCGGCGAAATAGCTATTACATTTATCCTTTTCTCAACGCTATTGACTATTATAGGAAAAACCTTCAACTATTTATTACTCCGATTTCAAAAGCAATATAGAGGCAGCCGGATACCTGTCTCCATACGTATTCTCGGAATAATCATTGTTACTTATATTTTAGGATATTTCTTTTCAGGATTAGTTGCAGGAGGAGAGAAATTCTTACTAAAAGAGGCAAATGCTATTCATACCGAAA
>NZ_CEWDCG010000034.1:0-20063 GCF_982436375.1 Coprobacter sp.
ACAGGACTATATATAATATTTTTTTACTATCAATGTTTTTTTCTACTATTTTATTTGGAATATAAAATGAAAGCTATACCTTTGCATCGTAATACAAAATGACAATGTAATACAAATAACGATTATGATTAGTATTATTCTACATATCATTAACCTTCTTGGTTTATCTCTTCTCGATGTCGTCGTGCGGGAGTGAAAGAAGAAAGGTATGTAGTTACTTTATGTGAATAGCATAAATAAAATAAAGTAAAAAGACCTTTCTTCATATAGTAGAAAGGTCTTTTTGTATATAAAACGATAAGAATAATGAAACATCAATTGCATAGTGCAACCAGCACACAAGGACGCCGAATGGCCGGAGCAAGAGCATTATGGCGGGCCAACGGGATGAAAGAAGATCAGATAGGAAAACCCATTATCGCTATTGTTAATTCGTTTACACAATTTGTCCCGGGACATGTACATTTGCATGAAATCGGACAAAAAATCAAAACAGAGATTGAAAAATCAGGCTGCTTTGCAGCCGAATTCAATACAATAGCGATCGATGACGGTATTGCTATGGGACATGACGGTATGTTATATTCTCTCCCTTCTCGTGATCTTATCGCCGATAGTGTCGAATATATGGTAAACGCCCACAAGGCAGATGCAATGGTTTGCATCAGTAATTGCGACAAAATCACCCCGGGTATGTTAATGGCAAGCATGCGGCTTAATATCCCGACAATATTCGTATCCGGAGGCCCGATGGAAGCCGGTAACCTAAACGGGCGTTCTCTTGACCTTATCGACGCGATGATAGAATCGGCAGACGAAACTATAAGTGATAAGCAAGTTGCTGAAGTAGAACGTACTGCTTGCCCAACTTGCGGTTCATGTTCTGGGATGTTTACGGCAAACTCCATGAACAGTCTGAACGAAGCCATAGGTCTGGCACTTCCCGGTAACGGCACTATTGTCGCTACCCATGTCAACAGAGAAAAATTATTTATCAAAGCAGCAGCGCAGATCGTTGAGAACTGTTACAAATATTACCGAGATGGAGACGAATCGGTACTACCCCGCAGCATAGCCACACGCAATGCATTCCTTAATGCTATGACTCTCGATATTGCTATGGGAGGATCTACCAATACAGTACTACATCTATTAGCGATAGCTCAAGAAGCCGGTGTCAATTTTACAATGGACGATATAGATCGTCTATCTCGCAAATCACCCGTACTTTGCAAAGTCGCTCCCAACTCACATTATCATATTCAGGATGTAAATCGTGCCGGCGGCATTCTATCCATTATGAGTTTATTAGCAAAACAGGGATTATTGGACACCCATGTGCATCGAGTCGATGGTCTGACTTTGGAACAGGCAATCGCCCGATATGCCATCGACGGGTCAGAATACACAGAAGAAGTTGCCGAACTATGGAAAAGCGCACCCGGTAACAAATATAATCTCAAAATGGGGTCTCAAGACAACCGGTATGACTCTTTAGACAATGACCGCATCAACGGATGCATTCGGGATTTTGAACACGCATACGTAAAAGACGGAGGTCTTGCTGTACTCAAAGGGAACATTGCAATTGACGGATGTGTTGTAAAAACAGCCGGAGTAGATGAAAGCATATTTCACTTTACCGGAAAAGCCAAAGTATTCGAATCACAGGAAGAGGCCTGCAAAGGAATTTTAAAGGGTGATGTCGAAAAAGGTGATGTTGTCGTCATCACTTATGAAGGACCGAAAGGTGGACCCGGCATGCAAGAGATGCTATATCCGACCTCATACATAAAGTCTAGACATTTAGGAAAAGAATGCGCTCTGATCACCGACGGACGTTTCTCCGGAGGAACATCAGGATTATCGATAGGACACATTTCTCCAGAAGCGGCAGCCGGAGGAAATATCGGACTTGTCAAGGATGGAGATATTATCGAAATCGATATCCCGAAACGTACGATCAATGTCAAACTAAGTGACGAGCAATTAGCCGAACGCCGTTCTGCAGAAGAAGCTCGAGGGAAAAAAGCTTTTACTCCGGCAAAGCGAGAACGGAATATCTCTAAAGCATTAAAAGCATATGCAGCTATGGTTAGCTCGGCCGATAAAGGAGCGGTACGTATTATAGAATAAAAGCAATAGTTTTTTGCAGAAAATATTTATATGGCAACAGATAAAATATCAGGATCAGAAGCTTTGATCCGTTCTTTATTAGAAGAAAATGTAAAACTGATCTATGGCTATCCCGGAGGAGCTATCATGCCGGTTTTTGATTGTATGCACAATTACAAAGACAGGCTAAAACATGTTTTGGTAAGACATGAACAAGGAGCGACTCATGCAGCTCAAGGCTTTGCCCGAGTATCCGGTGAAACAGGTGTAGTGTTGGTAACTTCTGGTCCGGCAGCAACAAATATCATTACAGGAGTAGCCGATGCCATGGTAGACAGCACTCCCATGGTTGTTATTACCGGACAAATCAGTTCCTCACTATTAGGTACTGACGCTTTTCAGGAAACCGATGTCGTAGGAATTACTCAACCGGTTACCAAATGGAGTTATCAAATACGCCGTACCGAAGATATTCCTTGGGCCGTAGCAAGAGCTTTCTATATCGCCCGTTCGGGACGCCCAGGGCCTGTAGTACTGGACTTCACCAAAGATGCGCAAGTAGGAACAGCTGAATTTCATTATCAAAAATGCAATTTCATACGAAGCTACAATCCCTATCCCCCAATTAACAAAGAGGAAATAAACCGTGCGGCAACATTAATCAATCAGTCAAAAAAGCCTCTGCTTCTGATAGGGCAAGGTGTCATCTTGAGCCATGCCGAAAATGAAATATTGAGATTAATGGAAAAAGCCGACATTCCTGCAGGCTGCACATTATTAGGACTGTCTGCAATACCGACCGCCCATCGCCTAAATAAAGGGATGTTGGGAATGCATGGGAATATCGGTCCGAATATAAAGACCAATGAATGTGATCTTCTCATTGCTGTAGGAATGCGTTTCGACGATCGGGTAACCGGAGGTTTAGACACGTATGCAAAACAAGCAAAGGTGATCCATTTCGATATAGATTCCTCAGAGTTCAACAAAAATGTTCATGCAGATGTCACTGTATTAGGGGATGCAAAATCCACACTTTCGGCACTGCTCGACAAAGTTAATATAAACAAACATACCGAATGGCTATCGGAATTTGAAATCTGTGAGAAAACCGAATATGAAAAAGTCGTCCGTCCGGAAGTATATCCCGAAAACGGAGCTTTAAAAATGGGTGAAGTAGTCCGGAAAATTTCTGAAGCAACAGGCAACAATGCTATTCTGGTTACCGATGTAGGACAAAACCAAATGATGGGAGCGCGATATTTTAATTATACTCGTACACGAAGCATTGTTACATCCGGAGGTTTAGGAACTATGGGATTCGGCCTTCCCGCAGCCATCGGAGCTAAAATGGGAGCACCCGAACGTACCGTTTGTTTTTTTACCGGAGACGGAGGCATTCAGATGACCATTCAAGAGTTAGGTACAGTCATGCAAACAGGGACAGATATAAAGATCATCATCTTAAATAATAATTTCCTAGGCATGGTACGCCAATGGCAAGAATTGTTTTTCGAAAAAAGATATTCCGAAACGCACATGCTTAATCCTGATTTCAAGGCTATAGCAGCCGCATACGGCATCAAAGGACGCGATGTTACAGACCGTTCTCAATTAGACGAAGCCATTGCCGAAATGATCGCCCACAAAGGAGCATACTTATTAAATGTCGCTGTAGAAGAAGAAGGCATGGTATTCCCCATGATTCCTGCAGGCGGATGCGTTACCGATATTTTATTAAACAGTACTGAAAAATATTAATTGAACGAAGCATATGGAATCTATATTATATACAGTAACGGTATATACAGAAAATCAAGTCGGTCTCCTAAATCAGATATCGATTATTTTCGGTCGCCGCCGTCTGAATATCGAAAGTCTTTCTGTTTCTGCTTCGGCAATCGAAGGGATACACAAATTTATCATTACGACAAACAGCGATCGAGATACGATACAAAAAGTCGTACAACAAATAGAAAAACGCATCGATGTACTCCGTGCATTTTTCTATACCGAAGACGAAATATTCTATCAAGAGGTGGCTCTTTACAAAGTCGCAACAGAAAAATTATTGGACGATAGCGGAATTGAAGAACTTATTCGCCGCCATAACGCCCGAATTCTAGAAGTAAACCGAACTTATACAGTGATAGAAAAATCAGGCCACACGGAGGAGACTCAACAACTGTTCGAAGAATTGAGTAAATTCGGAGTTATGCAATTTGTTCGTTCGGGACGTGTTGCAATCACCAAATCTACCGTGGAACATGTAAGTTTGTTTCTCGAAGCGCAAGAGTGCCGGCGTCTTTCTACCAAAGAATAACATTATGGAGAATGAACAGAAAAAGATAGCAGCCTACATTTATGATCTGGAACCTGCCGAAGGAAATGCTCAACAAGAAATTCCTTTGACCTTATTGGCAAAACGAATACTTGAAACAGCTACATATCATGCAGAGAATTGGGGAGTAGGATACAGTACCTTGATTAAGGAAAATCGTGCATGGGTACTGGCCAGACTGGCAATAGAGATGTCTTCTTATCCGGGTATTTATGACAAATACAAGATTGAAACATGGATCGAAGGTTACAATAAGCATTTTTCTGCACGAAATTTTTGCTTTAGCAATCCTGATGGGGAAATATATGGTTATGCCCGTTCTATATGGTCAGTCATAGACATACAAAGCCGTACTTCGGTAGATATTACCACATTCCGTCATATCGAGAACAATGTTGGAGACAAAGATTGTCCGATCGCCCCGCAATCAAAAATAAAACCGGTAAACGATGAAAAACCGATCATCTATCCTATTCGATACAGCGATATAGACATTAATCGTCACATAAACAGTGTAAAATATATCGAACATATACTCGATATGTTCTCGATGGATATGTATGATGAAAATTTTATCCGCAGGTTTGAGATCAATTATATCAGTGAAGCCCGTTATGGTGACAAATTGAGTTTTTATCGCGAACAACTTGCAGAAAATATTTATACATCGGAAATACGAAACAGCAGTGGAGAAACTATATGTCGAGGAAGAATAGAATTTTCTGAACGTAATTAGAAAGAATATATACAAAAAATTTCATTAACTACTTTATAAATTAAAACATTATGGCAATCATGAATTTTGGCGGTGTTGAAGAAAATGTTGTAACCCGCGAAGAATTTCCTTTGGAAAAAGCAAGAGAAGTTTTGAAAAATGAAACCATAGCCGTTATCGGATACGGTGTTCAAGGTCCCGGTCAGAGCTTGAATCTTCGTGACAACGGATTTAATGTGATCGTCGGACAACGTAAAGATTCTAAAACATGGGATAAAGCCGTTGCAGACGGATGGGTTCCCGGAGAAACATTGTTTGAGATCGAAGAAGCCTGTGAAAAAGCAACCATTATTCAATATTTGCTTTCCGATGCGGCACAAATCGAAGTATGGCCTAAAGTAAAAAAACATCTGACTGCAGGTAAAACCCTCTACTTCTCACACGGATTCGCCATCACATACAAAGAACGTACAGGCATCATTCCTCCTGCCGATATCGATGTAATCCTTATTGCTCCTAAAGGCTCTGGAACTAGTTTGCGCCGTATGTTCCTTCAAGGACGTGGTCTTAACTCAAGCTATGCCGTATTCCAAGATGCAAGCGGAAAAGCTAAAGAAAAAGTCATTGCATTAGGAATCGGAGTTGGTTCAGGTTATCTGTTTGAAACAACTTTCAAACGCGAAGTATATTCCGACTTAACCGGAGAACGCGGTACTCTGATGGGTGCTATCCAAGGTATTTTCGCTGCTCAATATGATGTATTGCGAGCAAATGGACACACTCCGTCTGAGGCTTTTAACGAAACAATAGAGGAACTTACTCAATCTTTGATGCCTCTGATTGCAGAAAACGGAATGGACTGGATGTATGCTAACTGTTCTACCACAGCTCAACGAGGAGCTCTCGACTGGTGGAAAAAATTCCGTGATGCAACTAAACCCGTATTTGAAGAATTATATAGCGAAGTCGCTAAAGGGAATGAGGCTCAACGCTCTATCGATACCAATAGTAAACCGAACTATCGTGAAGGTTTAAATCAAGAGTTAAAAGAACTTCGTGAAAGTGAAATGTGGCAAGCCGGTATGGTAGTACGTAAATTACGTCCAGAAAACAACTAGTTCAACATTTCATAAAAATACAAGAAGCTGAACTCTAAAATTTTTGAGACAGCTTCTTGTATTTTTTATATAAATAATTTCTATTTTCCACTCCATACCAAGAAAGGAAGATATAAAATTTGTATATTACTATATCCCACCTATTATCTGGCAAGTAACATGTCCTATATTATACTTTCCTTCCAGTAATTTCATGAAAAACAAAAAACATTCCCAAAAAGAACTCTCAGTACCGTTCCAAGGGAAATTAAAACAAACTCTAAAACATACAATCTTTAACTGACTGTCTTATAATTCGTTCTACATAACAACCTTTCTTATCTAAAAACAAAAAAACCGCTTATGTGGAAAAAAATGGCCACAATTATGTCAATTAATCCTATTATCTCAAAAAACTCCGGACTAAATTTGTTGTGTTTAAAAATACAATATAGCAATAAAAATATTACACCATACAAAAAACTATGAAAACAAGAAAAATGACTTTATCCAGATTTTTATTGTGTGCATCGATATGTTTTATTTCTTGTGGAAAAGATAACGAAACATTTTCTGCCGGAGGTAATATAGACACATCAGGGAATGGCAATAATAATACACAAATACAAGAAACGGCTTACGCTTTTCCCGGTGCAGAAGGAGCTGGCCGCAATACGACAGGAGGAAGAGGCGGAAAAATATACTATGTCACTTCTCTTAATGATGAACTCAGCGACAACACTACCTTAAGGTACGCTTTGTCTCGAAACGAACCTCGTATTATCATTTTCAAAATATCAGGAACAATCAAACTTAAAAAAGAATTATCTATCGAAAACGGAGACGTAACCATAGCCGGACAAACAGCTCCGGGTGATGGAATATGCCTTGCCGGATATCCGGTAATGATAAAAGCTGATAATGTAATTATCCGTTACATGAGATTCAGATTAGGTGATGCCCAAATGAAAGAAGATATTGCAGCAGGAAAAATAGACGCCACTTATGCAGACGGAGCAGACGCTTTCGGAGGAACAAAAAGAAAAAACATCATGATAGACCATTGCTCTGTCAGTTGGTGTGTAGATGAATGTGCCTCATTTTATGACAATACCAACTTCACAATGCAATGGTGTTTGATTTCGGAAAGCCTCAGACTTTCACTACACAGCAAGGAAGCTCACGGTTACGGAGGAATATGGGGAGGTAAAAACGCATCGTTTCATCATAACTTGTTAGCGCATCATGACAGCCGTAACCCTCGTTTCAACGGTAGCCGGATGTCTGCCCAACCTGATCTTGAAAAGGTCGATTTCAGGAATAACGTTATTTATAACTGGAGAGGAAACAGCAGTTATGCCGGAGAAGGAGGATCTTATAATCTGGTAAACAATTATTATAAACCAGGACCTGCGACCGAAAAAAGTTCTGCAACCGTAAAATACCGAATATTTGCACCGAATGCAGATTTAGGGGAATATAGTAACGGGCAAATGCGTGGTCAATGGGGTACATTTTACATCAACGGGAACTACATGGGAGCAACTACATCAACTGCTCAAGAAGCGAATAACGTATGTAATGACAACTGGATCGGCGTACACCCCGATGAAAGAAATCATTCGCTTCCGGGTGAAACAATTTCCTCTATCAAATCCTCTGTCATGTTTACCGATATGGGAGATGCCACCGAAGTCACTACTCATTCGGCAGAAAATGCATACACCCGTGTATGCGAATATGCCGGATGTTCTTTAGTTCGCGACGCTGTCGACAAAAGAATTATCAACGAAGTAAAGAATGGTACAGCCACTTATAGCGGAGCTAACTATCCGGGTATAATAGATTCACAAGAAACAGTAGGTGGCTGGCCGACACTAAACAGTACCGAGCCTCCGGTCGATACAGATGGTGACGGTATGCCCGATGAATGGGAAAAACAAGTAGGCCTGAATCCGAATAGTTACAATAACCCTAATGCTCACACTTTAAGTTCGGGATATACCGATATAGAAGTTTACCTCAATAGTTTAGTAGAGACCATTACAGAAGCTCAGAATAAATAATAAAACGGAATTGCCGAAAACATTAATTTCGAAAAATCCAGATAAACTTTAAAATAAAAAGAACAGCCGATATATAAATCTCCGGCTGTTCTTCTCTTTTTCTAAGGACCTAAATTTTCCAATGTAGGAAATTCAACCATATCTTCTTTGAGTTTTCTTTCGATCTGTTTTTTATTATGATAATCTGCTATCATACTCATAAAAACAAGAAAACATACTCGAATGAAATCCTCGAATCTGACTTGAGCAAAATTTAGACAGGTTCTAAGAGCCTATTTAAATCTTCATATACAAAAATCAATCAACCTTTTTACTTAAAAATCTTCCATCTTTACTGAAATGTATCTCTGTCTCTTCGGGCTGTGTATTGAGACTTACCTTAAAACCTTTTTTCTGACGTTCAATTTTCTCTACAAAAACACCCGAATAATTCGATTGCAAATAGCTGTAAGAGCGTTGAGGAAGAACGCCTAATATCGATGAAGAAATGCCGCCCTTTTCTTTCTGGATCTCAGTCCAATTTCCAGCCCGATCAAATTCCAGTTCATAGCCGTTGGCCATTCGTACATCAAACTGTGTCCAAGGAGACTCAACTTCACATTTAACAACCTTTACCCCTTTAAAATGGGTATGAATAAATTCTTGAGCCATTTTCGGCAACTTTTCAAAAGGAATCGGTTTTTCCGAGCCTTTCGTGGCTGAAAAGGCCAATACTGCACTGGCCAGAAAAACCATGAGCATCATCATTTTTTTCATAATCTATCGTATTTTTATGTTTCTACGTTTATTAAAAACAAAATAAAGGATAGAATGTTTATATCTTATAAAACAAAAGAGAGGTGTTTTTTTGAATAATCACAGTAAATATAACCGCTTTTTAAGCAATAATATTTATTTTTATAGCATGATTCATTTTAAACGACCTGAGTTCGAAAATACGAAATGAAGAAAATTTTTAAATATTGCTTTATATCCATAGGAATATTATTCCTGACTTTACTAATATTGCCTTTCACATTATATATTCCGGCAATACAAAGCTGGGCGAAAGACCTGGCGACAACGTATGCTTCGAAACAATTAAACATGAGTATCGCTATTGAACGCATACGTCTCAAATTTCCGTTAAATTTGGTTTTGGACAACAGCAAAATTATCACCGCCGAAGGTGATACTATGTTATATTGCGATAATCTGCAACTTGATGTAAATTTCCGATATTTATTACAAAAAAAAGTCCAAATAGAGAAATTTTCATTCCAAAACACTCATTTTCATTATAATGACACTATATCACAACTCAATCTAAAAGGAGATGTCGGACTATTAGCTCTCAATGCAAAACCGGTAGACCTTGGAAATGAACGAGTTGAAATCCCGAATATAGAACTTCGAAACGGAACTGTATCATTAGACTTGGGAGAAAGCGAACCCGATACGACAAGCAGCGAATCAAATCCCATTCTATGGATACTCGATATAAAGCAATTGCAATTAGAGAACATTGCTTTCGGCATGACTACATCACCCCAAACAAGCGATTTGCAAGTTAAAGTCGCATCAGCTTTACTAAAAAAAGGCATCGTTGATTTAGGGAAACAGTTTGTGGGAGTAGAATCGGTTACAATATCCGAGGCAGGATTTAGCTATCTGAACGACACAACATCAATGTCTCCCGTTCAACCGGAAACGGCAGAAACAGATACAGCAACATCTCTCCCGTGGACAATCGATGTGCAATCTCTTCAATTAAAAAATAGTTCGGGAACATACGGTCTCATGCATCATATTCCCCAACAAGGATTAGACCCTGACTATATTCAATTATCGGGACTAAACCTTGGCGTAAACTCTTTTTATAATAAGGGAAGTGAAATAAAACTCAAATTACAACAGTTG
Organism: Coprobacter sp.; assembly: GCF_982436375.1. Taxonomy (NCBI): domain Bacteria; kingdom Pseudomonadati; phylum Bacteroidota; class Bacteroidia; order Bacteroidales; family Barnesiellaceae; genus Coprobacter; species Coprobacter sp. Next base: position 10,234 of record NZ_CEWDCG010000034.1, read on the forward strand.
GCATTTACCGAACGTTCCGGATTATCGGTCTTACGAACGCAGGGAGACTTCGATATGAATTCCAAACAAATCTCGTTAAGCGGATTCAGTCTGAAAACTTTTCTTTCCCAAATAGATGCGGATATAAAAGTAGGAGGAGATATAATCGAACAAAAAAACGAAAGTCCCGTTTCCGCATTGCTTTCTTTACGAGTCGCCATGCAAGATATTTATGCCTTGTATCCCGATTTACAAAAAGAAATAGCCTTACTACCGATAGAAACCTTAAAAGCCAACACCCATATAACAGGGTCATTAGGGGAATTAGATATAAAACAATTTGACTTAACATTACCCGGGCGATTCCTCTTTTCCGGAAAAGGTACAATGAATGAAATTATAAATTCTGACAAGTTAAATGGAGCATTTTCTTGGCAAAGCACTCTTGTACATAGCTCTTTTGTTAAAAATATTTTTCCAAAAGATCTGAACGATCAGATAGATATCCCTAACGGAATAATATGCAACGGATCTATACGCATGAATGGGAAACAATATTCTCCTTCTATTTTATTGAAAATCGGAGATGGAAATCTTTCTGCTAACGGGCAAGTCAATCTTGCTTCAGAGGCATACAAAATAGATATGGACGCATCTCAATTCCCCATAAATTCATTTTTACCGAAAGATTCTTTGGGATGTTTAAGCATGTATTTAAAAGGAGAAGGAAAAGGCTTCGACCCTTTATCAGTTAAAACCTATACAGACATAGCTCTCACGATAGATCGGTTCGATTATAAAAAATATGATTACACCGACCTCATCACAACGCTGCATCTAAAAGACGGTATTCTAACGGGTGTTCTATCCAGTAGCTCCGAAGCCTTAAATCTCCACATGGACATCTCAGGAAACTTATCTCCCGAAGAATACAAAGCTTATATCATCGGAGAAATAAAAAACATCAATACATGGCAAATGGGATTTACCGATACTCCCCTCAGCGTCTCAACACAATTAAATATTTCCGGCAGCGGAAATTCCAAAGGAGAATATACATTAGATACCGAACTTCATAATCTGCAAATAGAGGCCGATCAAATAAACGGAGAATTTAAAAGTCTTGCGCTACAAGGAGAATTGTTAAATGACAAAATACAAGTTAACTTCAAAACTCCCGATATTTATGTTTCTTTCTCATCTCCTTCTGGATTAGACGAATTTTTAAAACGAATAAATGAAACAAACCGGCTTATTTCAGAACAGATCGAGAAACAAAGTATAGATATAGAAACCTTACAAAAAAATCTTCCTCGTCTGGAATTAAAAGCTGATATCAAATCGGATAAAATCCTCAATAATTATTTAGAGAGATACGGAATTCAAATGAATTCTGCAAATATGGACATTTCTATTCTCGAAGATAAACCATTCAGTCTTTCGGCATTCGTCGATAAATTGACTACCGGAGGCATCAATTTAGATACGATTTCATTTAAAGCTCGACAAGATAGTGCTCGATTATTATACGGATTGCATATCGGAAACAAATCGGGAAATCTGGATCAGATTGCATCTTTAGGATTTAACGGATATATAACCGACAATCATCTACGTTTAAGATGTTTGCAACGAAACCGACAATCAGAACAAGGATTCCGTTTCGGATGCGATGCCTACATACAAGATTCTTTGGTGCACATTACATTTGCCCCGACCGATCCTATATTGGGATTTTCGACATGGACGCTAAATGAAAATAACTATTTCGATTACTACTTCGATAAACACATGGCCGCCAATATCAATATGGAGAACGGAGAACAACGCATATCTTTACAATCGACAACCAACCGTCGCGGCAGACCGGGAGCACTAAATATCAACATGAAAGGACTTGACATAGCTTCATTACTCAGCTCCTGGCCTTTAGCACCACCCGTTGCCGGGAAACTATCGACCGATTTGGTCCTCGATTTTCCGAAAGAGCAAGTTAACGTATCGGGAGATATCTCCATTGCAGAATTATTATATGACAAACAGCGAGTCGGTAACATCGATCTGAACATGCGATACAGGCTCAACGATGAAAACAGGCAACAAGTACGATTAGGGTTATTGGTAGACCAAAAAGAGGCGCTTGCCGTAAAAGGATACTACCAACCGGACACTACAAACGCTATACAACTAAAACTCCAGCTATTATCATTGCCTCTTGCAATAGCCAATCCTTTTTTACCTGCAGATGTATCAAAGATCGATGGAGCACTTAACGGAGAAGTAGATATCTCCGGGAAAACAGATGCCCCCATAGCGTCTGGATATCTGCAATTTGCAAACACATTTATATCTGTTCCGATGATCGGAACTTCATTCGGACTATCCGACAAAAAAATAGAAATTATAGAGAATGATGTCGTACTGAATAACTATGCTATAAACGGACCGAATAAACAGCCCCTTACGATAAACGGAGATTTAAATTTACGGGATTTTTCAAGGATAATGACAGATATTACAATAAAAGGTTCTGATTTTCAAATGATCAACGTTCCCAAGAATAATAAAACAATGTTATACGGTAAGGCCAATGCCGATTTGGACATTTCTGTCAAAGGAGCTATCGATGAGTTGAAGCTACGAGGAAATATCGGATTATTAAACGGGACAGAGGTGACTTATGTCATGAGAGATTCTCCATTGGAGCTTAAACAACAAGCTAATACCAATATGGTCACATTCGTATCTTTCAATGATAGCACGGCTTTGGCCGACACTCTTTCTGTAACTGCTGCTAAAATAAGCGGGATGGACATTCTCATGAATGTAGATATTGCCAACGAAGTGAAAATGGCAGTAAATCTCTCCGCCGACGGAAAGAATCGCATAGATCTCAAAGGCGGAGGAAATCTTACTTATACAATGAATACTCTCGGAGACAGCCGGTTTACAGGAAAATACGAATTGACTGGGGGTACAGTCAGATACAATCCACCGATCATTTCCGAAAAGTTATTCAATATACAACAAGGCAGCTTTGTTTCATGGAGTGGAGATATAGCCGACCCCAGTATGAATATCACAGCAATAGAGCCTCTGAGGATTTCAGTCACAGAAAATGATAATAATAGTCGTCCGGTTACTTTCAATGTTATTATCAACATCAAAAATACGCTCGAAAATCTCGCAATCACATTCAATGTTTCTGCTCCGGAAGACCTGACTATTCAAAACGAACTCACTGCTATGACTGCAGAACAAAGAGCTACCCAAGCCATGAATCTGCTTATCTACAATACATATAGTGGTCCAGGTACATCGACATCATCGAGCCTGACATCGGGAAATCCTCTAAATTCATTCATACAGAAAGAACTGAATCAATGGGCTCAAAACAATCTGAAAAATATCGATGTAAGTTTCGGAATCGATAGCTACGACGATACGATGAACGGCGGACAAGGGACACGGACCGACTATTCGTATAAAGTTTCTAAAACTCTGTTCAACGATCGTTTTAAAGTAATCATCGGTGGAAGTTTCAGCCCGGATGCTGCAGCAGATGAAAATCTGAAAGAAAATCTTGTCGATGATATTTCTTTAGAATACAGACTCGATAAAAGAGATAACATGCTTATCAAAATTTTCAGACATACAGGTTACGAAAGCATTTTAGAGGGAGAAGTGACACAAACCGGTGTCGGGTTCGTTGTCAGAAAGAAATTACTCAAACTGTCGGAACTTTTCCGATTAAGTAGCCGTAAAGAGAAGAAAGAGACAAAATGATGAAAAAATATATAGCGAACATAATTATTATATTATCGGGTATAGTTTTCATAACCGGTTGTTCCACGACAAAAAGATTGGGAGAAGATGAGGTTCTCTATACCGGAGTGAAAAAAATGAAAATAGAACCGATAGAAGGCGTTAAAGTCGACGGAGATGTAATCTCTGCCGTAAAAGATCCTTTATCCGTTCCTCCTAACAATCCGCTATACAGTCCTTACTACCGTACCCCATTTCCTTTTGGATTATGGGTTTACAACAATTTTGTTCCTAAAAAAAATAAAGGATTCAAGCATTGGTTTTACAATAAATTCGCTAAAGAACCTGTGCTCATATCCGGTGTACAACCCGAGTTGCGTATTAAAGTCGTCGAAGATATTTTAGCAAATTACGGATATTTCGGAGCTGAAGCCAGTTATTCATTACTCTATAATAAAAAAAACAAGAAAAAGGCGAAAATCAGCTACTCTGTAAAAATTCCGCAAGCATGGACCTATGGCAGCATTTCCTATCCGAAGCCGACAGACGGAATTACACAATTGATTGACAGCACCAAAGCTCAGTCCTTACTACGAGTCGGATCTCAATATAATGCAGATTCCCTGTCGGCAGAGCGAACGAGAATCGCTACTCTCGCACGAAACAACGGATACTACTATTTTCGTCCTGAATATATAGAATACCTGGCAGATACAACACAAGAACATTTGAAAGTCAACCTTCGAATGATTATAAAAAAAGGCATTCCGACAATGGCTCTGAAAGCATATACTGTGGGCAAGATAGACATATCATTACAAAATTCTACCGGAAAAGGCATTTGGGATACCATATATTATAAAGATATGAAAATGGCATACCAGAAACCGCTAAGAGTCAAGCAATCTATCATGCCGTCAAATATAACTTTACGTCCGGGGCAAGTATATTCGGTAACCGAACAAGACCAATCTCAGACCAATCTAAGCAGGCTGGGTATATTCCGATATATAAATCTAAATGTTACGCCCATAGATTCCTTACGGGGAGCAGACTCTCTCAATGTACAAATAGACGGAGCTATGGACATTCCCCTCGAATCGGAGTTCGAAATAGACGTTTCCTCTAAATCGAACAGTTTTATCGGTCCGGGAATGATTTTCGGAGTAAATCATAAAAATATCTTTAGAGGGGGAGAAATTTTAAGTGTAAAACTGAACGGATCATACGAATGGCAAACCGGGAAAAAACAAAGCGGATCGAAATCGTCTCTTTTAAACTCCTATGAAATAGGTCTAAATGCAAACCTATCATTTCCTCGACTATTAGTACCCAAATTTATTCCCCGACCTCAAAAGTATGGCGCACGTACCAACTTTCAATTAGGTACGGATCTGATGAACAGACCACATTTTTTCCGAATGATTTCATTCAATGCCTCAGGAGGATATGAATTTCAGACGTCAGACGTCAGTTATCATAACCTAACTGTTTTAAAACTAACTTATAATAAACTGCTGAACACGACTAAAAATTTTGATGAAACCATGGATAAAAATCCGGCCATAGCCCTTAGTTTCAGAAATCAGTTTATTCCGACAATAAGTTATACCTATACATTCAATAAATCGTTCGGTAGAAAAGGCAATAATCGTATTTTATGGCAAACAAACGGAACTCAAGCAGGAAATATACTCGCCGGAGTAATGGGGTTATTGGGAGACAAAGGTGAAAAACATCTGTTCGGCAATCAGTTCTCCCAATTTGTAAAGGGAAGTACCGAATTGAAATATTATCGTCGCCTATGGGGAGATAACTGGCTGGCATCCCGTTTTCTTGTAGGTGCAGGACATGCCTATGGAAACTCAAAAGTAATGCCGTATAGTGAACAGTTCTATATCGGTGGAGCAAACAGTATCAGAGCTTTCACAATACGGACATTAGGACCAGGTAGCTATCGACCGCCACAAGACAATCCCAATGCTTATTTTGACCAAACCGGAGATTTCAAGTTAGAAGCTAATATAGAATTTCGGTTTAAGATTATAGGAGATCTGCATGGAGCTATATTTATGGACGCAGGAAATATCTGGCTATTAAAAGAAGACCCGCAACGTCCCGGAGGAAAACTGACATTAAAAAGCTTCGGAAAAGACATTGCTTTAGGTACCGGATTCGGGCTACGTTATGACATTAGCTATATCGTATTACGAGCCGACCTCGGCATAGGTTTGCATACCCCTTATCCCAATCCCGATAAGAAAGGATACTATAATCTATCCAGTTTTAAAAACAGTCTGGGATTCCATTTGGCTATCGGATATCCGTTCTGATATTAAACACAAATAAAATTTTAAAGGGAACAAATATGTGTATCTTCCATTATTTTAATGACCATCGATTTTTAACTGAACACTCCGCTTAAATATTGCTTAGTCAATTCATGCTTAGGATGATTGAACAATTCGTCTGCAGTCCCTTGTTCTATCATCTCACCCATATACATAAATACTACATAATCAGCGATACGCAAAGCCTGACGAAGCGTATGAGTTACCATAATAATTCCATAACGCTCACGCAATTTCATAAACAGATCCTCTATATTTTTACTGGAAATAGGATCAAGGGCGGACGTTGACTCATCCGCTAAAATAAATTGCGGTTCGACAGCCAAACCTCTTGCCAGACACAAACGCTGTTGCTGCCCGATAGAAAGAGCCGAAGCAGGAGTATGTAAACGATCTTTCACTTCATCCCACAAACCGGTAGCATGAAGGTATTTTTCTACAACCTTATCTAAAGTTTTTTTATTTCTCATGCCATGTATCCGACAACCGAACGTAATATTATCATAAATAGACATAGGCAACGGCGTTGGACGCTGAGAAAGTAAACCTATCTTTTTACGAATATGCGTAATCTCAGCTTTTTTATCGTAAATATCCTCTCCGTCCACAAAAACACGTCCCTCCACACGTACATGTTCGGTCGTATCTATCATTCTGTTTATACTTTTCAGCAATGTCGTTTTTCCACACCCCGAAGGACCTATAATACAGGTAATTTTTTTATCATGCAGTTGTAAGCTTATGTCTTTCAGAATATGATTATTCTGGATATAAATATTCAATTTTTCTATATCGATCGTAGCATCTTTTTTCGTATCCGATCCTAAATTTAACTCTTCTCCAATCTTATCAGAAGCGGTTTTACTAACATTATTGCGCCACTCTTCAAAACGATTAAAAGCATTTGTGAACTTAGAACTGTCTTTCTCCATTATTTTATTTTATTTTTTGAGAATCTATAAGTAATCATCCGACCTATAATACTTAATATCAATACGATAATAGTTAACAAAAGAGCTGCAGCATAAGCCCGCTCCCGTACTTCAGGAGTAGGACTGCTTAATTGGAAAAATATAGAAAGCGGAAGAGTTGCTGCCGGTTGATTCAACGAAGTAGGTATGCTATCGGTAAAACCGGCAGTAAACATGACTCCGGCAGCATCACCGATAGCTCGACCGACAGAAAGCAATGTTGCTGTCGCAATTCCCGGAGCAATCTGTCGTATAGCAACTTTAATAGCTTCTAACCGAGTCGCTCCGAGCGAATAAGTAGCATCAAGCAATTCTTTAGGCAATTGTCTGGCAACTTCATCCATCGACCGGACAAATATAGGAATAATCAACAATGTTATTACAATAATACCTCCCAACAAAGAGGTTCGTAATCCGAAAAAAATCATAATCGTAAATGCAAATGCACCATACACGATAGATGGAATTCCATATAATACATCAAAAGACAAACGTGTTAAATTCGCCAACTTTGAATCTTTTTTCAAATAAATATTGACAAAAAATACTATCGGAATACTGATGCACAAGCCTAATACAGTAGAAGCCCCGACAATATACACAGAACCCACAATAGCATTCAAGACTCCACCTTCTTTTCCTATATAAAAACCTCCACCCGGCAATTTCGTCACCATATCCCAAGACATAGCCGGCCATCCGTTTTTAATAATCGTTATCAGAATACTCCCTAAAAATGCAAAAACCAATAATAAAGAGAGCACCATCAAAACATAAAATATCTTCTCTACAACAAATTTCATTTTCATTTTAGCCCCCCCCCCTTACAACTTAAATTTTTTCTCGACATGCTGCAACATCATTCGTGATGCTAGATTGAACACCAAAATGATAAAAAATAAAATAAATGCTGCGAACATCAATGCCGATTCATACAAAGGCAACGACAACATTTCTCCATAATTATTAGCGATAAGAGCCGGAAGAGGGTAACACGGATCAAAAAGGGAATGCGGAATCTCTGCATAATTTCCACAAACCATCAATACCGCGATTGTCTCTCCGAAAGCCTTAGAAATAGCCAACACTACTGCAGCAATTATTCCCGGCATCGACTTTCGAAGAATTACTTTAGTCGATATTTGCCATTTAGTCGCACCTAAAGATGCTGCCGCATCCCTATAATCCTGAGGAACAATAGTAAATATTTCGATAAAAAGGCTTACCAAAATAGGCAATATCATTACCCCAAGTACTATCCCGCTGGCCAATACAGTATATCCGCTAGTATATTCTACAAAATGAGGTCCTAACTTATCCGCAATCCAAGGCACGATAATTAATGTACCCCATACACCGAATACTACGGAAGGAATTCCTGCCAAAATATCCAATACAGGAAAAATGACCCGTTTTGTCCAAGAATGAGCATATTCGGAAAGATAAATTGCCGATAACAAAGAAATAGGCAATGCAATAAGTATAGAAAGAGCGGTTACCGCCAAAGTACCTATAATGAACGGAAGGAATCCGAATTCTTCGCTTAAAGGTTTCCAATCGGCATTGGTCAATAAATCCCATAAGGAATGTTCATTCAATATCATCCGAGACTTCATATAAAGCCCCACTCCCATAAAGACCAATACAAGCAATGACAAAACCGTCAATATAAACATAAACGATTTTGTCATTTTATCCTTTAATAATCTTTTTCTCAACAAAGAAACAGCCATCATTCTATTTTTTCAGTTTAGCAAGCTCCTGATTAATCGTTGTTTTAGACAAACCTATATATCCGGTAGCATTAGCATACTTCTGACCTTCAGTCAATATATATTTTATAAATTCAATAACTTCAGGCTTTTTAGGAACTCCGTTAGAAACTAAAAACAGATTACGTGCAGGAGGAGAAGGATATTTTCCGCTAACTATGGCTTTAATCAATGACAAACTGTTATCATAAAAATTTTCTTCCGGATCTATTTTCCCGTTTCCATTAACATCCAATGGAATAATGGCAAGTCCGGCATAAGGTCGTCGGGTTTTCTGATCATAAGCATAAGCTATATTATTGAATCCTATCCCAACCTTATCTTTTTGTACGGCCGAAGCCACACCCGGATCTCCAAACACTGCAGTTCCCTCAAGGTCTTCTTGTCTTTTCCCGAACCAAGCAGCCCAAGTCTCCGCCGCTCCGCAAGCATCAGAACGGGTATAAACATGCACAGGCACTTTGGAGGTAGTACCCAACACATTTCCCCATGTCTTACATTTTCCACTCCACAAACTCAAAGCTACATTACGCTTAAGCCCTTTAGCTTTAATATCCCGAATTAAAGGATTGGCAGCATTGACAGTAGGTACTACCGCATCTTTAACAACAGCAAAAGCAACTGCCCCTTTTTTAAATTCGACATCATGAACATCTCTGGAAACCATTCCGAGATCGACGACTTTAGCTAAAGCGTCCGTCATTCCTTTTCCAGCACCACCTCCAGAAATATCAATACGCACATTCGGATGTATTTTTTTAAATTCTTCCGCCCATTTAACCACCATAGGATACAAAGCAAAAGCTCCGGATAAGGATATTTCGCCTTTCAAATTATCTTTTGTCTGAGCTTTTACCGGTTGCGCCAAACCTCCTATATATACAGCTAACAATAATCCGACAAAGGTTCTTTTCATACATATATATTATTTAATTATCACTCTATTTCTAATTCTGAAAACGACATGATCATTTTTACGGGCTTCCGATACC
>NZ_CEWDCG010000035.1:0-19787 GCF_982436375.1 Coprobacter sp.
AATATATAAATTATTTAATAATAGACTTTCTTTTTTCCTATTTTAATAAAAAATCTACTGCTTTTTGAAATGAATTATACCGATTCAGAAGCACAATTATATTTATAGGAGCAGCCGGTAAACACAAATTTGATTATATATGTTTACCGGCTGCTCCTATGACAAGACCTTCGATCTCGTTTAAATTTTCCAATAAAAAATATCCGAAAAAGTTTAGACTGTCTCTTAATCTAATGGCAAAATCCCCTCCTCACATTGGGTCAGTTTTTCTATTCCGGAAGCTGTAACAACAAAGGTATTCTCTATTCCAACAGCTCCGACTTGAGGTATGACAAACTTAGGTTCCAATGCAAAAACCATTCCCTCCGCTAAAATGTCTTTTGAACGCGGAGCAAACACTGGAGCTTCATTTAATTCTATACCGACCCCGTGACCTATGAAACCGGCCTTTTGACGATGCCCCATAAAATTAGCTTCAAATCCCGCTTTTTTTGCAATATCAAAAGCCAGATCATATATCTCTGATGCCGCAACACCCGGTTTTGCCATCTTCTCGATTTCCGACTGTATTTCTAACGACACATTGTGCGCTTCTCTGGCTTTCTCCGGAATTTCTCCCAAAGAAAATACCCGGGACATATCACTCATATATCCGGTGAAATTACCCCCGATATCGACCATAATGGTATTCCCCGGTTTCATGATAGAACCATTACTGCTAATAGGAAGCGAAGGGTCGAGCCCTGCTCCGCCAAGAGCAAAATCATAAGGCGAAGGTTCATCTGCATTTTCTCCAGCAAGAACGCTTCCCATATATATTTCCATACTTTTTCCGAAAATACGCACCAGACCTAAAGACCCATGTAATCGAGCTAATCTTTCGAGTTCTATCGAATACTCCACATCCGACATTCCTTGCGTATAAACAGAAGGAGCTTTACGGTACATAGATGAATGATGCGCTGCAGATTCCCGAATCAATCCTATTTCATAAGGAGTTTTTATCGTCCGCACCCCTCGTATCAAAGGAGTCCCGTTTTCGATTTTCGCCTCAGAAAAAATATTCCTCAGCCGCATCGACTCATTATAAGTCAACGAGTCATTTTCAAGTAACAAAACTCGCGGCAGAGCAATGCCCAAACGACTCAATTCATCCGGAATTTGTTCCGGCTTGCGAATATAAACGACATTTTCTCTCGACAATCCCACCGGACGACGAACAAAATAAATCATCTCACCTTCCGCAGGAATGTATGTATATCCCGAAAATACTCTTCCCGATGTATAAAATAAATTTGCATTATCACTCACAAGAAAAGCATCCGCCCCACTCCTGCATATTACGGATTGTATCTTGCTCTTCCGTAATTCAATCTCGGTTGTAAAATTTTTTGCGTACATATATTCTTTACGATAAATTCATAAAATAATCGGTCAATTCAGAAAATGAATCAAATGCCAGATCAAAACGATCGGTCGATCCGAAGCCATACCGGACAAAAACAAAAGGCCAACCGGCCAAACGTGCCTGCACACCGTCACCATCAGTATCGCCTATATATACAGGGCTCTTCAATTGAAATCGCTGCTGAAGCAACCGCATATTCTCTCCTTTTTGCAGATAGGTATCTCCAAATGAAATAGAACCGGATATCCACTCTTCTATTTCTGCAAATTTAGCAAAAATCTGCAATTCTCCTTTCTCGCAATTACTCAATAAAAAAAGCCGGTATATCGTTGATAACCTTTCAATTCCGACCTTTACCCCATCAAATAATCTCCCGCCTCGTACTGGCAGTTCCCGAGCCTCTATTTCATGAACCCGGGCTACAAACTTTTCTCGATCTTCAGAAGTCATTCCGGGAGTAATTACTCGCATAATTTCATCGATAGGCGTTCCCATCAGTTTCAACAACTCTTCTCTCCTCAATACGGTAGAAACACCTACTTCTTCAAAAGCCTTATTCCAACACAAAGTATAAGTATCTACGGCATCCCAAAGAGTCCCGTCCATATCCAATACAAGGGCATCCGGTTTTGTTACTATCATAACAGATCAATACATTTTTCAAGTTGCATAAATCGAGAACCTTTTACCAAGATAGCAAACCCTTTTAGCGTATCCGACTTCAGGGAATCCGCTAAGGTTTCTGTCGTAGGATAACACTCCAATCCACCCGCTACTTTAACAAATTCCGTGCCGCAAAGAATAACCTTGTCAAATCCGGCATTTCTCAATTTGTCAACAATTTTCCGATGTTCGGCTTCGCTGTCGGCTCCGAGTTCACCCATATCCCCGAGGATAACGGCCTTATGGGAAGCATCCATTGCGATAAAATTATCCAACGCAGCGTTCATACTGGTAGGATTAGCATTATAAGCATCTAAAATCAGCGTATTGTTCCCCGTTTTCAGCAGTTGCGAACGCCTGTTCTGAGGCTCATACTCTTCCAAAGCTTTTTTAATAGCCATATCAGGGACTTTAAAATACGCTGCAATAGCAGAGGCAGCCAGCGTATTCGACAAATTATAATTTCCTATAAGACGCGTATTAACAGTAACCGGACTTCCCCCCTGCCTCATAAGGTCAAATGATAAATACGGAGAACAGCTCGTCAATTTCCCGGAAACAAATAATCCCGAAGTCTCCCCATACTCGCTTTTCTCGATACCTTCGCTTTTCGGTTGCAGAAAAATATTCTCATGGTGCAGGAATATGTGCCCGCCTCGTTGGCGAATATAGTCATATAACTCACATTTAGTTTTTATCACTCCTTCAAATGAACCGAAACCTTGCAAATGCGCTTTCCCGACATTTGTAATAATTCCGAAATTCGGTTCGGCTATGTTCGCTAATGCTTTAATTTCTCCGGGGTGGCTTGCACCCATTTCGATAACCGCTATTTCATGAGCTTTTGTCAGCTTCAATAAAGTAAGAGGCACTCCGATATGGTTATTCAAATTTCCTTCCGTTGCCAGAACATTATATTTCTGAGATAAGCAAGCTGCGGTCAACTCCTTGGTCGTCGTCTTACCGTTAGTTCCGGTAATAGCAATTACCGGAATATTCAACACCCTACGATGAAGCTTTGCCAGAGCTTGCAATGTCTGCAAAACGTCATTTACCAAAATAATACGCTCATCCGTTGCCAATTCAGGGTCATCTACAACAGCATAAGCACACCCTTCGGACAAAGCTCGTAAAGCAAAGTCATTTCCATTAAAATTCTCACCTTTTAATGCAAAAAAAATAGAATCACAGACGCATCTACGGCTATCCGTCGTAATAGTACGATGCTCTTTAAATATCGAATATAATTCTTCTATTGTCACTTTTATACCAATTTTTTATATCGGCGAAATTACACTATTTTTTCAAAATAAGATTCTTATCCGCCAAGCTTTATACTCTCTGTCTCAACTTTTTTCATCGGTATCTTCATTGATCCCGAATGTCCGGTCTATCTTCAAAAACGGCAGCACGGCAAATCCCGGTAATGTACAAATCATCACCCATATAAAGAAACGGTTATACCCTATAAGCTCTTCGATCCACCCGGCCGCCATTCCGGGAATCATCATCCCGAGAGCCATAAATGCCGTACAAATTGCATAATGAGCGGTCTTGTGTTCTCCTTCCGAGATATAGATCATGTACAACATATAAGCCGTGAAACCGAATCCATAACCGAACTGTTCAACCGCAACCGCAATATTTATCCACAACAGGCTTTCCGGTTGCATATAAGACAAATAAACATAAACCAAATTAGGTAAAGATATAGCCAAAGCCATCGGCCACAACCAGAAATGCAATCCCTTTCGGGATGCAGCTATTCCGCCCAATATTCCACCGATAGTCAAAGCAATGACTCCCACAGTTCCGTAAACCATCCCGACTTCTCCGGTCGTTAATCCCAATCCTCCGGCATCCCGGTCATCAAGCATAAAAGGAGAAGCAAGTTTCAACAATTGCGATTCTGCCAATCGATAAGTCAACATAAAAAGAATGCCGATTCCGATTTCTTTTTTTCGAAAAAAAGAGACAAAAGTCTTCCAAAACTCACGGAACACCTCCTTTACCGTACGAAAATTTCCTTGTATGTCTCCGGAGGGACGAGGAAGTACCCATCTATGATATCCGGATAAAAACAAAAACATTCCGGCCAATACAAAAAAAGTAATCGACCATGCAAACGGGATATTACCCGATAATCCCCTGAACAAAGCCTCACTTTTTCCGGTAAGCATCGCATCTGCCCGAATAACCATATAAGCAGGCTTATCTCCATTTAAATGGGTAAAAACCAGCCTTTCTCCTGCAATTAATTGAAAACTGTTATCTCCCCGCCGTAAATGAGTGTTCAACACGATTTCTCTATCCGGCTCAGGTATTTTTATCGGTTTAACAGAAATAATTCCGACATTTCCCGACACGACGGAATTTTCCGTTTTCGCATTCTCTTCGTCACCGAAATGTTTCCGTATAAAATTTCCTAAAGGACGTGAAACATAATTCTCCCACCAAGATTCTGTCACAAGTCTTTTAGCTTTATTTGGCGACATCGTAACCTCCTCTGCAGGAACAAAACCTTGCTGCCTGTTATAATTATTTACTCTCGATACCACATTCTGTACACTGTCTACCGAAATTGTACCGGGAGCTATATAAAGAGTCGAAGATGAAAGGATAAAATCTTTCTGACTCGTAATGAATCGTTCATTTTCCGGAACAGGTGAATTCATCACTTTAAATTCCACAGGAGAATATCCCGAAACGATTTCAAGCCACCCGGCAAGAATAATCAACAGACCTTGCCCCGTAATCATGGCAATACGGTAAAAAGTGCTGCGAATGCCGACATAAAGGGATTGCTCATGAGGTGTAAGAGCAATCATATAAAATCCATCGGCAGCAATATCATGGGTGGCCGAACTGAATGCCAACAACCAGAAAAACGCAAGCGTAACCTGCAAAAAGAACGAAGCGGGAATCGTAAATGCAATCCCGGCAAGTCCGGCACCGACCAATAACTGCATCATTATTATCCACCAGCGCCGGGTTTTTAAAATATCGACAAAAGGACTCCACAAAGGTTTCAACACCCACGGCAGGTACAACCAACTGGTGTATAAGGCAATCTCTGTATTGGATACTCCCATGCGCTTATAAAGAATCACGGCAATAGTCATTACTGCGACATAAGGTATTCCTTCTGCAAAATAAAGCGTCGGAATCCAGCACCACGGTGACCGTCTGTTTATTTTTCTCAGTGACATATCGGCTCTTATATTTTACGCCATTCCTTGCATATTCGGTTTGTTTCTTCTGAAGTTAAAGACACTTGCATAAATATATCTACAATCTCTTCTTTTGTAAATCGTTCGAAATCGGATTTACGAGGTAACGGAACGACTCCGCTCAAATCAATAGCCCCCGGACTGATCAACCGCTGTTTATCCCCTTCTTCATAATATTGAGTCGGACGATGTGTACGGCGGGGTAATATCCATAGCCTCCACACCGGAGCTTCATAAGTACACAATATATTCATCATCGGTTCTGTATCTCCATTGAGAACAGGCAATAATCGCAAGAGCAAGTCAAAGGCTTCGGCAATTCTATCCATTTGTCCCGATTCTACAAAAAACACGCTTTGAGGCCATCGTTCGAGCCTGCCTAACAAAATATTTCCGCCTCGATATACCGCCTCTCCTTGTTCACGATAAATATCGCTCCAAAGATACTCCAACGGGACAAATCCTTTGTTACCTGCCTGAAAATGCATGTGATCGGGAGCAGAAGCCCCGCAACGAGGACCGTTGTAAAAGACGATATAACGGTCGATAGCCCTGGCTAAATCCAGCATATCGTTCAAGCGGCCACAAATAGTCTGCGGTGTATGTATGACAGACGGTATAGTCAGATGTTTAGGGAAAATAGGATACGGATTGGCAAGCATGACATACTTCCCGGCAACAGTAATCCCGACTTGCTCCGCCGGTCTGTTTTCTTCACAAAGAAAACATTTCCGGTTTTGAATAGATTGCCGGTCAACAACTGCCGCTGCCGAACGTATTCGTTCCGGATTAAACTGTAATGTAACGGGAACTCCTTCCACAAAGACAATCCGAGTTTCCACCCGTTCCAGTGCCTGACAGTTTTTATCGAGTAATGCCCACACGGAGCGTTGCTCTCGGATGAGGCGATCTGCACAGTCCGAATCGATCTCAAATTTATTCATCTTTCATTCATTTTTTTCCGCACTTCTATTTCGAAACTACGCAATTTGTCTTTATACGAATTATTTGCATTTATTTTTTCTACGACAAGTGCGGCATCCGAATTACCCTCCCAACGACGACAAAGATATATCGGCTCATAGATGCGTCCTATTTTATAACTTCGCGAGAACATCAGTCCGAGAGCATAATCCTCGCCATAACTGGTATTCGGTACGGTAAACTTTCGCAGCAATTCGGTACAAAAAGCACGTGGCGCACCCAACCCGTTAATGCGTAAAGCGTTATTATGCCCATTTTCGTCTGTCCATTCCCGATGATCGATAATACCCGGCGGAATGACCTGCATATCGAAATCGGTCATAATGTAGCTGCCTACCACCATGGCGCATTGCTCACGATGAAACATGTCTATAATTCTTTGCAGCGTATGCTTGTCTTTATAAACATCGTCACTATCGAGCTGTACAGCATATTTTCCACATTGAGATGCAAATATCCCGACATTCCAACACCCGCCTATTCCGAGTGTGTCTTCTTCAGGGATAAGATGAATCAGTTTTCCATCCGAACTCAGATCTTTCAAAATGTCCGTTGTTCCGTCCGTCGAATGATTATCTACGACAATTACATTGAAAGGGAAATCGGTCTCCTGTCCCAATGCCGAACGTACAGCATCCCCAATTGTTCTCGCCCGGTTATATACCGGAATAACGACCGAAGCCTCCACATCAAACTTCATTGCAGATGCATCGAACGTTCGTGTTCGTGCAGGAAGCCACGCACCGATCGTTTTCAAATAATCGGTACAAGCTCGTTCCATCTCTATCTGTACGGCACGGTTGCGCGGATCGACATAGTCAAACTGCTTTTCTCCGGATTTACGGAAATCATATTCGTCTTGAGAATATAAAAATTCAGGAATATGTACAGGCAAACTTTTTCGGGAAACCCGTAAACGCAAATCATACCATCCCGCATAACGGTATATCTCTTTCATCTGTCCGGCAGCCTCCCGAATAGAGCGATTCCGATAAAACAGAATAGTCCCGAAATCGAAATCATCTCTTATACTACCGGATAGATAATCTATTACCGGATGTTTTTCTTCCTTTCCGGCAATGTTTTTATAGTAATCGGCATAACAAAGTCCCGAACCCGTATCTTCCGCAATACGGATAAAACGGTCTATTGCACAACTCCCGAAACATACGGGACTATATCCCGAACAAAGTATCGTATAACCGTCTTCAGGAATATTTTCGGCAATTTGTCGTATGGTTTCCGTAGAGTACAGATCATCGACAAACAAAGACCTGCACCCTTCGATACCCGGATCATTCCGGTCTTTTGATAACAAAAGCATTATCGATAACGAATAACGGCTCTTTTTGAGAGAAGCGACAGTCGAAGATACTTGCTCGACAGAATCAAAAGGGAGAAAACAAGATATTACAGGAGATTCCATAATTATGATTATTGGTGTTTCATATATTCATCGACAGCTTTCTTTACCGATCTGTGCAGTAGCAGTAGCTCCTTTGCCGTATCATAATCCAAGCCCGTTTCTTCCACAATCATGCGAGCCCCCCGATCTATCAGTTTCTGGTTGGTCAATTGCATATTCACCATTCGGTTGCCTTTCACCCGACCCATTTTTATCATTGTGGCGGTAGAAATCATATTTAAAACCAGCTTTTGCGCCGTACCCGATTTCATACGTGTACTTCCGGTCACGAACTCTGGTCCTACGATGATCTCGATAGGAATATCAGCTTCCCGAGAGACCGGAGAACCCGGATTACAAGAAATGGAAGCCGTAAGAATTCCGGCTTTCCGACAGTGATGCAACGCTCCGATCACATAAGGCGTCGTACCGGATGCTGCAATTCCGATTACCGTATCGAGGGGACCGACATTGCGGTCGCAAAGCTCTTTCCAACCCTTCTCAGCACTATCTTCTGCAGCTTCTACCGGATTGCGCAATGCAGTATCGCCTCCGGCTATGAGTCCGATCACATAAGTATTCGGCATGCCGTAAGTGGGAGGAATCTCCGAAGCATCCAATACGCCGAGCCGTCCGCTCGTACCTGCCCCTAAATAAAAAATACGACCGCCCCGTTTCATCTTCGGGACAATCGCTTCTACCAGTTTTTCGATCTGAGGTATTGCCTTTTCTACCGCAACGGCAACTTTTTTATCCTCTTCGTTGATTCCTACAAGTAATTCATGTACCGATTTCTCTTCCAAATGATCATGTAAAGAGGGCATTTCGGTTATTTTTTCAAATTTCATCTTAATTCAGTTTGCTGCATTTAAATGATATTTTACAAGTTCCGTAACAGGAGCGGATAGAATTTTACCGACCGTCAAAGAAAGAGATCGCGCCACCTCTAACAATACCGGACGGTAATAATATGCCACAGAACCTACCATGTGCACCGTTTCTCCTTGAGGATAATGCAGAACGTTTCTACGAAAAAAAGATGTGAATGCATTGACCGCCAATAGCCGTATTTCAGGTTCGTCAAGATTTTCCGCAACAAACGGAGAAAGCGAAGCGAGAAACCGGTTCGGAAACGGCTCTTTATAAACAGCTTGTAAAATCTGTTCCCGAGAAAGTTGAAAACGGGCAAAAAAACGATCTCTTAACGGTTGGGAAAGTTCCTCTTTCAGGCAATCCGCCACCAAACGTCGTCCTAAATCCGCACCGCTACCTTCATCTCCCAAGATAAAGCCGAGAGGCGAAACATGCTGCTCTATATTTTTCCCATTATAATAACAAGAGTTCGACCCTGTCCCCAATATACAGGCAATACCCGATTCATGCCCGCATAACGCTCGTGCAGCACCTAACAAATCGCTGTTTACTTCGACTTGGTCACAACCGATCACATATCGTAATAATCCCGAAATCATCTGGCATTGAATCGGAGTAGCACACCCGGCTCCATAAAAAAAGACTTCGGTTATATCGGTAACAGGAAGTCGTTCGAGTACCTCTCTCGACAATATTTTCCTGATCTCGTCATCTGTTTGGAAAAAAGGATTTATTCCCGCTGTCTTAAATGCGATCGTTTGAGTCTCGTCTGCCAAACACCAATCGGTTTTGGTAGAACCGCTATCTGCTATCAGTATCATTTTTTCAATTTTCTGGAAATTGTTGCAATGTATCAAATTTTTCGGGAATCGGATGAAAGTCGTCTCTAAAAAATTATTGAAATATTCGGTGTCAATATATTCTTTCAATCGCACTGTTACGATAATAATGCGACAATATTTCCCGATAAGAGTACCCCTTCGCACCCATCACCGCCGCACCGATCTGACAAAGACCGACTCCATGCCCCCAACCTGCCCCTTTCAAGGTATATGACTGCGGAATACCATCCTTCACATTTTCCGGATGTACCGTAAATGCAGAACTGTATAAATGCGAAGCGGACAAAATACGCCGAATAAACAACTCTTTACCCACAACACGTGAAACTTTAGTCCCTACAATACGCAACCGGACAATTCGCCCGGAAGCCCCTCTTGCCAAAGGAACAAGCGAAACAATTTCACCGAAATCTATACCCGACCGTTTCCGGATAAGGTTCGCCAGTTCCGACTGGGTGTAAGATACCGACCAACGGTAAAAGTCGGTAGTCTCCTGATCATACCCGTTCAGCACTTGTTCCAAAATCTTCGGGTCTCGTGTATTGCAAAATGCTTCGGGCGAAGATTCTATAAATTCCGAAGCATTCTTCTCATCGGCCAAGTCGGGGATTTTTTCATCCGAAAACTTATCATACACAGGGATAAGGTAGGGATGATGCTTCTCTTCCCAACAATTTTCAAACAGTTCGCTTACTCCGCCGCAACATTTTGAGAATCGTGCATCGCAAATCCGGCTTTCACTTGTCAGGACTTCGCCACGGGTAGATCGTACAGCTTCTGCCACCTGAGGGGTAGCGATACGGGTTATCCCCTGATAACGTTGACAATGATCGTCAGCACAAACATCGAATAAAAAATGATCTTCCCTATCATACCAACAGACGATTTCATCAGGGGTTTCCCTCTTGTTACTTGCCCTTTTATTTCCCGGTTTCCCATTAAAACGGGGAAGTTGGGCCAATAACCAGCTTCGGGAAATTACAGCATGGGCCTTAAGCAATTCAAGCGAAGCCGAAGCACTCATCTCCGATGATATGACACTCGTCAAATATTTTTCCAAAGCAATACGGTTTATCGCTACAATCTCCGTGTCATCGGCAATCAGTTTCAATATTCCGGAGAATCGTTGTGTTTCTTCCCGCTCCCAATGAAAATCCACACCGATAGTCACACTGTTCAAATCGAACGAACAGTGCTCATTCTCCGGAATGAACATCAAGGAATCGTATTCCTTACCATTCCATAAAATTCGATTGCCGGACAAGCATATAACCTTATGCTCCCCCTCAGTTATTATATCGGAAGGAGATACCGAAAACTTTCCGTTCAATCTGAAAACAATCTCTTTACGGTGTAAAATACCGACTTCGATCCGGGGTTCTGTCATAGGTCTTTAAATATGAAAACAGATACAAAGTAAATGATTTTATTCCGGGATCTGCCGCTTTCCGACAAATGAAAAACAGGTCTTGCAATCATAATCACTTCAAATAAATACCTTTTTCTTTCAAAGATTCATTTTCCGTTCATATTCTTCTATAATCTTCCGGATTTCTGCCGTATTACTTTTCGGATATTCTCTTTTCATCACAATACTATCTTCGAGGTAATAACCTTCATGATCCTGACGGGTCAAAAAGAATGTGGTGTCGGTCAGCATCGTCGCATTAAATTTCGCACTCCACAATCTAAGATCATTATATTCTACCAATAATACCGCATTTCGACCCTCTTGTGACAATAATTTCACCTTCCCTTGTTCTATCCGATTTCCGAAATAATAGGTATAGACATAATCCCCTATATTGTCCTTATCTGTCAGTATCTTCATCGAAACTATAATTTCATTACGATTCAAACTCCAAGCCCAATTTCCCCCAAAATCGAAAGTCGTCAGGACTGTCCGAATCGCTCAATAACTCAGCCGAAGATTCCGGCTCTTTTATCTCCCGAGAACGGGGACTCCCCGTACACGAAACCCAGAAGATCAGGTGCAATAAAACAACACAATAAAACAGACTTCTCATAATCGTGCGAATTTAATATTTTCATAAAACAAGATCAATCTCGATGCGTTCGCTTGTAGTCTTCAATTACCCAACGCCCTTCTTCAAGCTCTCCTTCGGAATAGTATTTTGTCATAATAATACTATCTTCGAGGTAATAATCCTCAGGTTTCTGCCGGGTCAGAAAGAATGAGGTATCGGTCAACATCGTCGCATTAAACTTTGCACTCCACGGTATGGTAGCTTTGTCATCCCCTACCAAAAGTACTGCATTACGACCATCCTGTGACAATAATTTTACATAACCTACTCTTATGCGGTTTCCGAAATAATAGATATATAAGTAATACCCCACATTGTCTTTATGTGACAATATCTTCATTGAAACCGAAGCTTCGTCGTCATCTGCAAACCAATGCCAACTTCCTTCAAAGTCGAAATCCGTCAGGCTCGAATCGCTTAATAACTCAGCCGAAGATTCCGGCTCTTTTATCTCCCGAGAACGGGGACTCCCCATACACGAAACCCATAAAATCAGGTGCAATATAATAACACCATAAAACAGACTTCTCATAATCACTTCAAATAAACACCTTTTTCTTTCAAAGCTTCATTTTTCGTTTGATATTCTTCCATACTCCTCCAGATTTCTGCAGTATTACTTTTCGGATATTCTCTTTTCATCACAATACTATCTTCGAGGTAATAACCTTCATGATCCTGACGGGTCAAAAAGAATGTGGTGTCGGTCAGCATCGTCGCATTAAATTTCGCACTCCACAATCTAAGATCATTATATTCTACCAATAATACCGCATTTCGACCCTCTTGTGACAATAATTTCACGGTTCCTTGTTCTATCCGATTTCCAAAATAATAAGTATAAATATAATATCCGACGCTATCTTTATCAGTCAATATCTTCATCGAAACTATAATTTCATTACGATTCAAACTCCAGGCCCAATTCCCCCCAAAATCGAAAGTCGTCAGACTGTCCGAATCGCTCAATAACTCAGCCGAAGATTCCGCCTCTTTTACCTCCCGAGAACGGGGACTCCCCGTACACGAAACCCAGAAAATCAGGTGTAATAAAATAACACAACAAAACAGACTTCTCATAATCGTGCGAATTTAATATTTTTCATAAAACAAGATCAATCTCGATGCGTTCGCTTGTAGTCTTCAATTACCCAACGCCCTTCTTCAAGCTCTCCTTCGGAATAGTATTTTGTCATAATAATACTATCTTCGAGGTAATAATCCTCAGGTTTCTGCCGGGTCAGAAAGAATGAGGTATCGGTCAACATCGTCGCATTAAACTTTGCACTCCACGGTATGGTAGCTTTGTCATCCCCTACCAAAAGTACTGCATTACGACCATCCTGTGACAATAATTTTACATAACCCACTCTTATGCGGTTTCCAAAATAATAGGTATATAAGTAATATCCAACACTATCCTTATGTGAAAATATTGTCATTGAAATTGCTGCTTCACCAGAATTATTCCATCCCCAATGTCCATAATAGTCAGGAGCTTTTATACTATCTATATCTTTGTAGATCTCAGTTGCAGCACTATTCCCCGCTTGGGAATCAGCCTTCCCCGAACAAGAAATAAAAAATATCAGGTGCAGTACCAATACACCATAAAACAGATTTTTCATATCAGTATTGTTTTAACATTTCATCATACGACTTGAATTTATCCATCCGATTAATCCAGCCATCTAAGAACTTTCTTTGAGACTCATCGTCATCTACAATTTTATGATAATTGGCAATCCTATTTTTCCGGTATTGTTCATAAATCTCTCCGGGATTCGGATGCCGATTCAACACCTCGATCGTTTCCGGGCCGATAAAACCATCTACATCTACCTGACCACCCAGTTGATTGATTGCCCGTTGCAGATTTCTTACAGCCGCATCTCGACCGGAATTTATATAAAAATCGAAATAGAGCTGCCTGATCACCGGATCATCGATCTCTCCCGCCCGCGAAGGCTTCCAAAACTCCTCTCTGTAAATCTTCTTTGCCCCCTCAGGTGTAAGCTTCTTCAGATTTTCCACTGTCGGTTCCACACCGATATGTTTTTTTGCAAATGCGTTCCACGTGCTCGACGATATACCGTGGTTGGTCGCTCCGCCTCTGTCATAACGGCTGTTGACATATCCCCCTTCGCTTTCCAGAACTTTGGCTACCTGATCCTCAAAACCGCCCGGTTCCTTGTCTGCCCGCCTACGTTCCAACTCCTCCTGACCGAGGGGACCTTCTCCCGCACTATATTCAAGTCCGGAACGGGGACGGGGCGGATCGGGTACAACAAATGTACTTAATAAAGGCGATTTTGTCAATACATCCCAACCATAATATTTCTCGCTTTTTTTATTGTCCTGCGAAAGCGGAACTTGTGCGGCTTCCCGGGCAGAACTTTGACCGGCATTGCCGGTATCCGGACGATCTTTTGTCCGGTCGCCTTCCGATAACATACTCAAACTGAAATTTCCCCGAGAGTCTCTGTAATCTTGTCTTTCGGATCGATCTCCCGGTGTCGAATTGCCGGAGATACTTTTCATCGCCTCCTGATAGGTACGGTCACGCCCCGGTCGATATTGATACTTGGAATTATCCGCATCCCAAACCGAGATTCGGGCTGGTATCCATTTCCCCGGAAACAGAGATCGCTTCATAAAACTGTTGGTTTCGGGATTCCATAATATTTCTTCGGGTATCCCATCTTCATAGTTCAAGTTTTGCTTTGACATAATTATGATTTTTATAGATTAACAATTACGCCGATAAAAATAAGCCCGAAAAAAGTGCTCTTTATGCGATAATTATAAAATCGTATAGGCAATATTTATATACTTCTTGCATATACCTTTTCAGGGGAGTGTACAGATAGTTCATCTCTTGTAAGATAACCGCTTAAAATAAGCTGACCCGATCGTATTTTTTTATTGGAAAATTTAGACAGACTTTAAAACTATCCGTAATTTTGTACCGTATTTAAACATTGAATACTTTATATGAAATATACGGATACTCGCAAACGGGTTTCCTGCGGATTATCAGTTTTCCCCAAGATCAAAGGGCTGTTCGTTACAGGGTGTAAACGTTACAAATCATTATACCGGAAGTCTCCGTGGTATAAAAAAATCGTACAAATAATACTGACCTTTATCTTATTATTCATTTTCTACCTGTTTTTGGTAGATATTAATTTTCTTTGGCTGTTCGGAAAGTCTCCCGGATTGGCAAGCATCAACCATCCTCAGCAAAACATTGCATCCGAGATTTACAGCGCAGACAGCAAACTGATCGGAAAATATTTCAGAGAAAACCGTACACCCGTCAAATATGAAGAGATCTCTCCGATAATCATCAATACTCTTATCTCGACCGAAGACGAACGTTTCTATAAGCATTTCGGAGTCGATATACAAGGAGTTTTCGCTGCCGTGAAAGACATGACACATGGCAAGGCACGAGGTGCCAGCACCATCACTCAACAACTGGTAAAAAACATGTTTAAAGTCCGTTCGCAATATTCTACCGGACTTTTAGGATATATTCCGGGAGTAAAACTCTTGATCATGAAATCGAAAGAATGGATCACCGCAATCAAAATAGAGATGTTCTATACCAAGCAGGAGATACTGACCATGTATTTCAATACCGTCGATTTCGGCAGCAATGCCTACGGTATAAAAACAGCATGCAAAACCTACTTCAATACGACTCCTAAAGATATTACTTATGAACAGGCCGCTACACTTATCGGACTGTTAAAAGCGACCACAACCTACAATCCCCGCGTGAATCCTAAAAACAGCCTAAAACGCAGAAATGTAGTACTTGACAATTTACAGGCTCATAAGATAATAACAAAATCGCAATGCGACTCTCTAAAACAACTTCCCATACGGCTTCATTACAACCTGGAGTCGAATTATAACGGATCTGCTCTTTACTTCAGAGAAGCTGTCGCAGAATCTCTGAAAGAATGGTGCAAAGACAATGACATCGACCTCTATTCAGACGGGTTAAAGATATATACGACTATCGATACCCGCATGCAGGCGTATGCCGAAGAGGCCGTAAACAAACAGATGCGTATCGTTCAGAGAAATTTTGATAATCACTGGGGAAAAATAAATCCTTGGCAAGATAGGAATCATAGAGAAATCCCCGATTTCATAGAAAATCTGGCCCGAAAAACCTCAGCTTACAAAATTTTGGAAGAGAAGTTCCCGAACGATCCGGATTCAGTCGCTTTCTATTTGAATAAACCTCATAAGTTGAAAGTTTTCGATTATCGACTCGGACGTAAAGATACGACATTCAGCACAATGGATTCGATCCGTTATATGGAACGCTTTATGCATTGCGGATTTGTTGCGATAGAGCCGCAAACCGGCGAAGTAAAAGCATGGGTGGGAGACATCGATTTCGATTCTTGGAAATATGACAAAGTTCTGTCAAAGCGCCAACCCGGATCTACATTCAAACTTTTCGTATATAGCGAAGGCTTCAATAAAGGTCTTTCTCCTTGTGACGAACGCATCGACCAATATATCGAATGGGACGTACTCGAAGACGGCAAACCGGCTAAATGGATACCTCACAACGCAAACGGTATTTACACGGGTGATACGATGACTCTGAAAGCTGCTTTTGCCCGTTCTATCAATACGATAGCCGTGCAGATAGCCAGGGAAGCCGGAATCCCCAATATTATAAAAACAGCTCATGCTATGGGTATAAAAACTCCGTTGAACGAAACACCGGCCGTTTCACTGGGAGCTTCGGACGTATCGTTACTGGAACTGGTAAACGCCTACGGAACTGTTATAAATGACGGTATGGTACACGATCCGGTTATGGTGACACGCATCGAAGATAAAAACGGGAAAATCATTTATCGCCATAAACAAGAACAAAAACAGGCATTACCTTATGAAACAGCTTTCCTTATGACACAAATGCTTATGGCCGGGCTTACCGAGCCGATGGGAACTTCTCAAGCACTTTGGGGATATGATCTTTTTCGATACAATACCGATTTCGGCGGAAAGACAGGAACTTCGTCTAATCATTCCGATGCATGGTTTGTGGGTGTAACACCGAATCTTGTCGGAGGTTGTTGGGTCGGAGGCGAACACCGCAGTATTCATTTCCGTACGGGAGCTCTCGGACAAGGTAGCAGAACCGCATTACCGGTATTCGGATATTTTATGGAAAAAGTTCTTGCCGATGACAGCCTGTCAAAATATCGGGCGCGTTTCCCGAATCCGAAACAAACCATCTCCCGGTCATATCAGTGCCGAACTCCTTATCCCCCGATAGAGCCGGACTCTATGGATATGGAAACAGACAGCATAGCCGTAAGTACAGATAGGTATATAAACAAAGATAGTCTCGTTTCCGAAAAATAAAATTCGACATACTATTCGGTATCGATTTTCGCCTTTCGAGCCTGGGAGTGTTGATACCGACGCTTGATATGATACAAATATCCGTCTTTCAATAAACGTGCGCCAGTCTGTTTAAAAGAGAAAGGGACTTTGCCATGAATACACTGCTTCCGGATATTCAATACTCAATCATAATTGCATATCCGGGCTCGGTTTCCCGATTTTCCTCCTACGATCACCTGTTCTACCCATGTATCCAGACAATTATAAAAATCGATGTCGCTTAACAACGGCTCGCAAATAATCAATTTGTGCCGTATCGGTGCATCTCAGTAAATCGGCAAACGGAAATCTGTCCGGTCTTGATGCTCCATCGTACAGCAGATCGTTACATTCTCATAACCATCTCCCTAATCTTCCGGAATACAATTCAAGAAACGATCTATCGTTAATACTTATTTATACCATATCGAACCGGGTTTATTACCCATTTCAAACTCAAGGGTAGAACCGTTCATGATCTGTTCGTGAGTGATGTAACTCTTATCATAAGGTTTTCCGTTCATCTTTACCGCCTGTATATAGATATTTTCCCGACTTACACCTTTCGCCAATACGGTAAAGACTTTTCCATTCTCCAAATTTATTCTTACTTCAGGAAAAAGAGGCGTTCCGATTTCATATCGACCGCTTACCGGATCGACAGGATAAAAACCCATGGCACTGAACACAAACCAAGCCGACATCTGGCCGCAGTCTTCATTCCCGCACAATCCGGCAGGAGTATTCAGATACAGTTCATGCATCACTTTAGCCGCATATTCCTGAGTCTTCCACGGTTTACCGACTTTATTATAAAGATAAACGACATGATGGCTCGGTTCGTTTCCGTGTGCATATTGCCCGATCATTCCGGTACTGAAAATCGGTAGATTATCATCGGCATCAGGAGCATAAGCAAACATACTGTCGAGCTTTTCCGCAAAACGTTCTTTGCTCCCCAATAAACCGATCAACCCGTCTATATCCTGCGGAACGTACCAGAAATATTGCCAAGCATTGCTCTCTGTAATATGCTCGGTATAGTCTTTTGCCGTAAAGCCGGAGATAAATTTACCTTTACTATCTCGCGGCTGCATAAAAGAAGTCTCGGGATTATATAAATTGCAAAATGATTGCGAACGCTTGTAAAACCTTTCCGCAATTTCCTTTTTCCCCATTTTTTCAGCCATTCTGGCGATGCAATAATCGTCATAAGCATATTCCAAAGTCTTAGACAGCGACTCTTTTTCCATATCATACGGAATATAACCGTATTTTTTATATAACCCGATTCCCCGATAATCGTCTCGATCGGCAGAACTTACGCAAGCTCGCAAAGCCTTCTCCGCATCAAAATCACCGATTCCTTTCAAATAAGCATCCACAATAACCGGGACAGCATGATAACCGATCATCATATCGGTTTCGCAACCATACAGATTCCAAAGGGGCAAACTCCCGTACTGATCATAAAATGCAAGAAACGCCTTCACCATATCGTCAGTCCTCTCCGGTTCGGTATAAGTAAACAGCGGATGAGAGGCACGGTAGGTATCCCACAGTGAGAATGTCGAATAATTTACCCACCCGTCTGTTTTATGTATCTTCTTGTCTGGTCCGAAATAAGATCCGTCCGCATCGCTGTAAATAGTAGGAGCGATCATCGTATGATACAAAGCCGTATAAAATTTCACCAAATCATCCCGATCACCTCCTTTTACCTCGATTTTCGATAATTGCCTATCCCAATTTTTTTCAGCTTGTAAACGATAACGATCAAAATTATTGTCAGGAACTTCCGCTTTAAGATTCAAGGCCGCCCCTTCCATACTGACTCCTGAAATCCCCGTGTTTACCAGAATTTGTTCACCTTCTTTCGTACCAAAATCGAATCGGGCGACATAAGCGGTTCCGATCCGCCCTTCCTCCGGTGTAGTAATGGCTGTCGTATCGATATGGCAAATGGTAAAAGGTTTAGAAAAACGGGTTTGGAAATATACCCGCTGGTCGGGAGACCATCCCCGAGAAAAACGGTATCCCCGTACCGTTACCGAATCGATCACCTCGATATACGAATCTGTTGTAAAATCCCAGTTCATCGCTTTTTTCAAGTTCAGAAAAACCGCAGCCTCCGCTTCCGGAAAAGTATAGCGTTGTATTCCGCACCGTTCAGTCGCCGTCAACTCCACATGAATGCCGTAATCTTTCAACAACACCTGATAATATCCGGCAGATACCGATTCATCGTCATGAGAAAATGAAGAATAAATTCCTAACGGCTGCGGAGCTTCCCGATAAGGCAATGTCACGGGCATGAAAGAAACATCATACAGATCTCCCGCTCCCGTTCCGGAAAGATGTGTGTGGCTGAATCCGGCAATCGTACTGTCCGGGTAAAAATAACCGGCAATGCGATCCCAACCCGGCAACCCGTTATCGGGACTGAGTTGTACCATACCGAACGGAACTTGCGCACCCGGATAAGTATTTCCCGTAAAATCCGTTCCGATCAAAGGATTTACATACTGAACATAATTGTTTTCTGTTTTCTTGGTTGAATCACATGCCGACACGAATAATAGTATCAGAACAAACGATAAAGGAATATTTTTCAAGACCATTCAAAGTGTTTTAAGGTTTGTACAAATTTACTTAAAAATACAAGTCTGTCTAAATTTTCCCATAAGAAAACATCTTCGGGTCATCTTCACGTTTTCGAAAAGACAGGTATTTTATATCAAGACGCTCAAAACTTAAAAATCCCTTACTCCATTATGAATTTAAAATTCTTTTTGTATAATTTTACGAGTCAGATATTATAAAAACAATAAAGATGAAAATAGACCATATCGCCATTTGGACAGACGACATCGAGACGATGCGTGACTTTTATCTTACCTATTTCGATGT
>NZ_CEWDCG010000036.1:0-19421 GCF_982436375.1 Coprobacter sp.
GGATAAAACGATCAAATTGTTACGATTATGTATATGGAACAGATTTTTCGGACTCTGCAGGAATTGGAGGAATTGTTGAAACTTATAGATAAAAGTTCTCCGGAAGTTCCTGATATCTTATATAAACTGGCGGTAGAAAAGGCAGAGGCCGTTACCGAAAAAGTAAAAGGTTTACCAAGTGTGAATTCTGGTATTCCTGAAGATAAGATGGTGTCCGGTAATGATAGTGAGGATGTTATTGTTGATACATGCGCTTGCGGCGGAGAAAAGCGTATGAAAACAGAAGAACCGGAAACATCGGCGACTCGATCTGATGAGAAGAGTTTTCAAGAAAAGAAGGATGACCTTGTGCAAGATTCTTTAATGATGGAACAAAATTCGTTGGATTTTGTTGTTACAGGTGGGATGGAAGAGTCTTGTCCTGAGTCTGAAAATCTGAGTGTAGTTGAAAAAGAGAGAGAGTTGAAAGATATTCGTAAGTTGATGAGTCTGAATGATAAATTCCGTTTTAGACGTGAGTTATTTGTCAACAGCGATGAGGTGATGAATAATACTCTTGAGGCGTTGAATGAAATTTCTTCTTTTGAAGAATCGGTCGCTTTTCTTCAGGATCAGTTTGGCTGGGATATAGAAAATAATGAGCCGGCTGTAGAGTTTTTTAATATTTTGGAGAAACGTTTTACTAATTGATATTAGCATGGCAAAGCTTTATGTAGTTCCTACCCCGGTGGGAAATCTTGAAGATATGACGATGAGAGCGATCAGAGTATTGAAAGAAGCGGATTGTGTTTTAGCAGAAGATACCCGTACAAGTGGTATTTTGATGAAACATTTTGAAATAAAAACCCGTATGCAGTCGCATCATAAATTCAACGAGCATAAAACAGTAGAAGGACTTGTTGCCCGATTACAAGGGGGAGAAAATATCGCACTCATATCGGATGCCGGTACACCGGCAATTTCTGATCCCGGTTTTTTATTGGTCCGGGAATGTCGGAAAGCAGGAATCGATGTAGAATGTTTACCGGGTGCGACAGCTTTTGTTCCGGCTTTGGTTGCTTCAGGATTACCGAATGACAGATTTTGTTTTGAAGGCTTTTTGCCTCAGAAAAAAGGTCGTTCTACACGTTTGTCCGAATTGGCGAACGAAACGCGTACGATGATTTTTTATGAATCTCCTTTTCGCTTGTTGAAGACATTAATTCAGTTTGCTGAAGTATTCGGTGCAGATAGAGATGCTTCGGTAAGCCGGGAAATATCGAAGATCCATGAAGAAACTGTTCGTGGAACATTATCGGAAATTATTGCTCATTTTACTGAAAGAGAGCCGAAAGGTGAATTTGTAATTGTGGTAGGCGGTCTTCCGAGTAAAACAAGATATGTAGAAATCTAAAAGAAAAAGTTATGAAAAAGTTTTTTTTGACAGTTGCTGTAATAGCTTCGACATGTTTGATTTCTTGCCAAGGAGGCGGAAAAGAGGTTCAGAGGTTGAAACAAGAGAATGATTCTTTGATACAGGTCAATGTCCAGACAAAAGCGGATTTTGAAGAAATGTTGCAATTGATGAATGAAGTCGAGGATGGATTCCGTCAAATGAAAGAAGCGGAAAATTATCTTATCGTGCAACAAAATGCAACGGGTGATGTAGATAAGACGACTCGGGAGAAATTAAAGTCGGATATGCAGTTAGTTGCCCAGACTTTGAAAGAAAATAAAGAAAAATTGGCACGGTTGCAAAGTCAGTTGAAAAACAGTAAATATCAGTCTTCTCAATTAAAGCAGACTGTAGATCGGTTGTCTGCAGAAATAGAGAGCAAGACGGCTATGATTACTTCATTGCAGGAAGATCTGGCAAAACGGGATATTCGTATTAAAGAACTCGATGATGCTGTTTTAGATCTTTCGGGTAAGGTGACAGATCTTTCTCAAGAAACCGAAGAACAAAAAAATACGATTTCTACTCAGGATAAAGAATTGAATACTGTATTTTATGTATTTGGAACTACCAAGGAGTTGAAAGAACAGAAGATTCTTTCCGGTGGTGGTTTGTTTAAGGCAAAAGAGGTGATGAAAGGGGATTTTAACAAGGATTATTTTACTAAAGCCGATTTGCGGACATTAAAAGAGATTCCTCTTGAAATGAAAAAAGCAAAGATTCTAACCAATCATCCCGAAGGCTCTTATTCTCTGGTAAAAAACGATAAAGGACTTTTGACATTAGTGATTAGCGATCCTCAAAATTTCTGGAGTTTATCTAAATATTTAGTAGTAAATGTAGATTGATCTCTCGATTCGAATAAAGTTTTATAGATAGATGCGGAAATAACCTCTAAAAATGTTATTTTCGCATTTATCTTTTAGAGGATATAAGTAAATGAAATATCAGAATATATTCGTTGATTTGGATGATACGATTTGGGATTTTCGTACGAATTCTAAAATTGCATTAGAAATAATTTACGATCGTTATGGGTTGAGTGAGTATTATCCGTTGTTTGATGAATATTATAGAGTATATAGCGAGAAAAATACGGAGTTGTGGTCTTTGTATCATCATAATCGTATCAGTAAAGAGGCACTAATTGTAGAGCGATTTCGTTACCCTTTGCAGCGGGTGGGAGCATATAACGATAAACTGGTTTTACAATTGAATGCAGATTACCTGTCGGTATTGTCAGAACAAGGAGAACTTGTTCCGCAGGCAAGGGAGTTGCTTGATTATTTGAAAAGCCGTTCGTATCGTTTGCATATTATCAGTAACGGTTTTAAAGAAGTCCAGTTTAAAAAGATGAAATCTGCCGGTATAGAGAACTACTTTGAGAAAATAATATTATCGGATGAGGTCGGAGTCAATAAACCGCATCCTGATATTTTCAGGTATGCGTTGAATAAAACCGGTTCATCGAAAAATACATCGTTAATGATCGGAGATAATTATGATGCCGATATTTTGGGAGCTATGCGAAGCGGTTTAGATCAAGTGTATTTTAATCCTCTTCAGAAACAAATTTCGGATGAATTTCCTACTTATGAAGTACAAACATTATCTGAGATCTGTGATATATTGTAGAAAAACAGACTTCGTGGTAATTTCCGGATTTCGGAGAAATAAAATCGGGGCTAGTTAATTCTTTGATTATTAATCAGCCCCGATTTATATAGATTAGAGTCTAAATTTAAGTGAACTCTTATAGTTAATATTTGGTGCTTTGTACGGCTTCGATCAGATGCTTGAAATCTTCAGGGTAAACGTCACCGATATTGCCGATACGGAAAGTATCTGCTTGAGATATTTTTCCCGGATAGATGACGAATCCTTTTTCTTTCAACTGAGCATAGAAACTCTTAAAATCAAAATCTTTTTTCGGATAGAGGAAAGAGGTAATAATAGGAGATTGTATATTGTCGGGCAATAATGTTTCGAAGCCTAAAGAACGCATACCTTTTACCAAAATGTCGTGATTCTCACAATATCTTTTGTAGCGGGCTGTGACACCTCCCTCTTCTTTTAACTCTTCCATGGCTTGTTTAAATGCTCGTACTACATGTGTCGGGGAAGTAAAACGCCATTTGCCATGACCTTTTTCCATAGTTTCCCATTGATCGTAGATATCGAGAGATAAAGATTTGGATACACCTTTACAGTATTTAAGTTCCGATTTCCGGGCAATAATAAAGCCGAATCCGGGAACACCTTGGATACACTTATTTGCACTGCTGATCATGAAATCGATACCGAGTTCTTGAACATCTAAGGGAACTCCGCCGAAACTGCTCATTGCATCTACAATTAGTTTTTTCCCGTGCATTTTTACAATATGGGCAATTTCTTTCAGTGGATTCAGTACTCCGGTAGTCGTTTCGCAGTGGACTATTGCAACGTGCGTAATCTCGGCATTATGGGCAATATAGTCATCTACGTACTCTACAGAAACCTGTTCTGTTTCGTCAAAAGCAAGCATGTCGTAATTGATGCCATGGTATTCTGCGATGTTACCCATTCTGTCACCGTACGCGCCGTTACTTAGAATAAGAAGTTTGTCTCCGGCTTTTATTGTACTTCCGATAACGGCTTCTACACAATAAGTACCGCTTCCTTGAAGCAACACGGATGTATATTCGTCAGTTGCTTTTGTTGCCAGTTCGACAAGAGATTTTCTTATCTCTTCGACAATGTGGAGGTTATAATCTTCATCCCATGTACACCAGTCGGTCATCATGGTTGCTTTTACGGATTCAGATGTCGTAAGCGGTCCGGGAGTTAGTAAAATATAGGGTCTCATAATGATTATTATTTAGAATTGTTGTTATTTAGTTTTTTATTTATAGTGTCGATTACGGACGGAAGTTCTTTGATCGTATCAACCACGAAGTGTGCTCCGGCATCGAGCATACGTTTTCTTACTTCGGCTTTGCGTGTTTCCAGTTCCTGATCCGGCATGTCGGTAACTTCTTTTTCTGTCAGTCCCATTTCGTTACTGCCGAGTATTACACCGACAGTCCACACTTTAGCATTCCGACCTTCCTTAATATCGGCGATAGTATCACCGTATTTCAGAATATAATCGACAGACGGGATATCGAGATCAATCATATTTTGATATATCATATATGGATAAGGGCGTCCGGCAGGTAATCTGTCGGGAGTTACGCAGTTGTCTGTTTTATATCCTTTTGCAGCCGCATTTGGTAATACTACATCCATCATAGCTTGGGTATAACCGGTTGTAGAGCCGATTTTTAGGCCTTGAGATCTGAGATTTTGCAGAGTTTCTATAACACCGGGAATCGGATCTGTATAGTCAGCCAATGAAGCGAAAAGATAACCTTCAAATTTTTTATTCATAGCAATAACATCATCTTCTGTCCATTGCCGGTCATAAACTTTTTCAAAAGCGTCTCCGATACCGTCCATTTTGAAAAGTTCCCGGATATGATCAATTTTAGCCATTCCCATCGGTCGGCGGGCTTGTTCCATGCTTATCGTGATTCCAATTTCCTTAAAAGCTTTTAGAAATGCCGCAACAGGAGCAAAACAACCATAATCGACTGCTGTTCCGGCCCAGTCCATAATGATACATTCGATTTTTTTCATAAAACTGTTATTATGTAATTTATTATTTCTTTATTCATTAAATTGTTTGAGATCTTATGATCAGCACATTCTCACTATCGTTCTTTGTAGAATCTGCAGATATCGATTTTTTGTTTTCTGGTAATCTTTCTTTTTTGTACCGTTGTATTATATAAATAGCAGAACCGCAGAAAGCAATGCAACAAATAATGCCGACATAACCGGACATAAAGTTATAAAATTCGAGCCAGTTGATATCCGGATTTAAAAATTCTTTGAATATTAAGACGAGTACTGTTCCTGTATAGCCGATAAAGTCTAATGTAATGATAAAGAATCCGACATTCCCTTTTATCTTGAAGCAAGCGATAAAGCGGTCGAAAAATATGGTTTGAAAGCTGAGATAAACTGTATAGAGCGAGAGACTTTGAAGAAACAGCCATATGATAGGGGAAATTTGGAGTGAATTGTAGTTGAATGCGATAAAACTGAGTGCTGCAGTTCCGCAAGAAACAAGTCCTAACAAAAAACAAAGCACTTTTACATTACTTTTTATTAATGACATCAGTCCAAACATTAAAAGGATTATTACTGTTACGCTTGCATCTACTTTGGCAAAAGCCCACGATGAAAGTCCTGCTGCTTTTATATCCAGAATTTTTACAAGGAAATCTTCTTTTATATCCTGTAAAACTGTAATGAATAAATTGGCAAAAAATAACATGACCAATACGGGCATGAAGTTTTTGAATATATTGATACGGGCTTTTCCGTCTAAGGTTACTCTCTCTGTCCGCTGTTCGATGTCCTCTTTTGTCGGCTGCGGCATACGTGTCATTAGCCATCCTAAAACGGATAATAACGGAAATGCAAAAGCTCCGATTAAAGCTGGCATCCAGAATTCTCCGATTCCCAAATTATTCATAACGAATAGTCCGATTGATTTTGCTGTTCCTGAACTGACAGCAATGCTCAGCCCCATAAGGCTGGCCAATAAATCTGTGACTCTGCGCCCTTCGAGAAAACTAAAAATAACTCCCCACATGCATCCTAATGAGAGACCGTTGAAAAATAAGGCGAATACGTTGAAAGGGCGAGGTAATGCTCCGAATAATATCAGTGA
This sequence comes from Coprobacter sp., assembly GCF_982436375.1. Lineage (NCBI taxonomy): Bacteria > Pseudomonadati > Bacteroidota > Bacteroidia > Bacteroidales > Barnesiellaceae > Coprobacter > Coprobacter sp. The sequence continues at coordinate 6,198 of NZ_CEWDCG010000036.1, forward strand.
TAATTCGGCCACAGCCACGGATGAAATAATAAATTTCAGTCGGTTTTCTTTTTTTAATTCGGATATTAGCTTGATACCGATTAATTTTGAAATGAGATATCCTGATATTTGAACAATGCTGGTAGCCGTTTTATAATCCATCCCGAAAAAATCGAGTCCATCAAAAGTTGCGGCCGTAAAAGGTTTACGCAAAGCATATACCAATGAATAAGAAAGAAGAGCAGCACCTCCGGCCCAAAGTATAAATAAGAAGTCAGATAATTTCTTTTTAGAGATGATTGTTGTTTTACTATCGGTAACCATATTGCATTTGTCGATTTTTCGATTTCGACGGCAAATATATGGGCGGTTTATGATACTAAAAATGAATATTTATTATTAATAAAGTTCATGTAAATAGCATTTTATAAAGTAACATTAATGTAATATTAATGCAATGCCGATATAATATGATAGATATTTATTTGCAATATATTTTGTTAAACTGCCTATTGTTTGTATTTATATGAATGATCTATTGGATATATATAAACGTATTGAATATTTACGTAATAAGGGTGTGAAAATGAAAGAGATAGCAGATCATGTCAATATGGCGGCCAGTGTTTTGTCTTCTCTTTATTCGAGTGTTCTTCCGGCTTTTGTAAGTTGTGTTAAAAATGGTATGCCGGAAGAGGACGCTTTAGATTATGCTCTTTCGCAGGTCAATAATGTTTCAAAGAAACGTTTGTTGGGAAATTTGACAGAATTGAAAGAAGCCTTGTTCGAATTAGAGCCAGCAATGAACAACGGACAAAAAGATAATCCCTTTATGAATATGCTGACAGAAGAGATGTTGCGTTCTGCCCAAGATGTGTACAATTATAGCGGTATATATATTAGTTATAGTCTTTCATCATCTTCAGATTCGTTAAAAATAGAGCCCTATCTTATTGCCCCTTCGGAGAATAACGATTATGTAAAGGTTGCTCACATGAGCGCATATAATACGACACATTGGGGAGTAGGTATATTCAGTAACCATCAAAATTCGTATATCATGTTCAATGAACGGGAAATTCCGCAAGTAGCGTTGTTTACGATTTATTTGCAACTGCCTATGTATGAATATCCCCGTATGTTGAAAGGACTGTATCTTTGTTTGGATTATAACCGCAATCCGATAGCGAGACGGATACTTTTTATAAAATATTCGGATAGTACCTGTATGGATGATTTTTTGGAGTTGGAAGGAGAACTCGTTCCTAAGGATAAATTGACGGAAGAACAATTGTATTATTATAATTATACTTGTCAAGAGGGAGACTATATTAAAACCTGTACCGTTCCTTCTCCTCAACTTAACGAGAAGGATTTGGAACGGGAGAAAAAAATGTTGAAAATATAGCTGCCTATTTTAAATATTCTTACTTTTGAACGAGTTAATGTAAAATAGTTGTCGATGAGTTGTGCTGCTTTTAAATTACGATTCGGGGTTATAGGAACGAATTTTATATCGGACTGGTTGTTGGAAGGAGCTGCGGAAGATTCCCGATTTGAAGTGGCGGCTATTTATTCCCGTTCGCAAGATACTGCAAATGCTTTTGCAGTTAAACATAATATTCCTTATACGTTCGTTTCGCTCGATGCAATGGCTTCATCGCCTTTGATAGATGCTGTTTATATTGCATCGCCTACGGCATTGCATTCTGAGCAAGCTATACTTTTTATGGAACATGGCAAGCATGTATTATGTGAGAAACCTTCCGCTTCTAATATTCGTGAGCTTGGTCGGATGATCGAGGCCGCAAAGAAGTATGGTGTTGTATTTATGGAGGCCATGAAATCGACATTGATGCCGGGATTTGGAGCTATTTTGCAGCATTTACCTGAAATAGGGACGGTGCGACGTTATTTTGCATCCTATTGTCAGTATTCTTCACGCTATGACAAGCTGAAAGCGGGAGAGGTCAAGAATGCTTTTAAACCGGAACTTTCTAATGGTGCAACAATGGATCTGGGAATTTATACCATTTATCCTTTGGTCGTTTTATGGGGACGACCGTTCAGGATTTCAGCGACCGGAATATTGCTTTCAACCGGTGTGGACGGGCAAGGCGCTGTAAATCTGGAGTATGGGCAGGGTAAGAATGCGACTATACTTTATTCTAAGATTGCTGATTCTTCGCTTCCTTCGGAAATACAAGGGGAAGACGGCACTATTGTTATCGATAAGATCCAATCTCCTGACCGGATTCTATTGAAACACCGTAACGGAATGTCGCAGGATATTTCTATTGTCGGCCGAAAAAATGAGTACTATTACGAAGTGAAAGAATTTATTGATTTAGTGCAATCCGGCAGTAGGGAATCTTCTGTTAATTCTCATATGAATTCTTTCATTGCACTTGAGGTTATTGATGAAATACGTCGGCAATTGGGTGTTATATATCCTGCAGATAAAAATTGATTTTTTATATAGCACAAGAAGAACCCAGCCATATTGTCCGGGTTCTTCTTGTATTATGTTTGAAATTAAAGTTTGACGGAAACAGCTTTTCCGTTGTAATTTACAATTTCTGAGAGTGAATCGTTTTCCTCCATTCCGATACCGGACTTGGTAGATGCGAGTACGACCTTGAATCTCCTCTCTTTGAGCATTCCGTTGAAGTTGCCGTTTCTCTGTCCGATTGATAGCGTGGAAGTCGAGTTGTCCCATTTGAAATCAATGGTTGAATAATTCCCTTTTTCGTAATTGTAATTATCTCCTTCATCTTCGTATAATGTGAAAGTTGCATTTTTACCCGGATAAATGCGGATTTCGAGGGGTGCGTCCTTTTTTTCTTTTGCATATTGTACTTTAGGTCCGAATGGCAGAATCGATCCTGCTTTTATATAAATAGGCATAATATCGATAGGAGTCTCCTTATTTACAGATTTTCCTCCGGATATTTTTTCATTTGTCCAGAAATCATACCATTCACAGCCTGAAGGAAGGTAAACTTTCGTCGATTTGATTTGATTGAAATCGACTTTAGCATCAATGTCTTTTCCAATGGTATATTGCGGTTCTAAAACAGGAGCTACGAGGATCGATTTTCCGAACAAAAATTCAGTATTGAGATCGTGGGTATGTTTATCTTCTGCGAAATCGGCAAATAAAGGACGCATAAGGGAGGCATCATTTCGGGTTATATCCCATGCAGTAGAATAGATATAAGGCAATAACTTGTAACGAAGGTGGATAAATTTCTCCTGTGCATCGAAAGCCCAAGATCCCCTCTCTCCGAAAAGAAAAATTTCTCGTTGAGTAGAAGTCCCGTGAGATCGCATCATCCCTAAGAATGCGGCGAATTGTGTCCATCGGGTATATAGTTCCTGATAGGCCTGATTTTTGTTTCCTCCCGGATATTGACGGACAGTGAAACCGCCTATGTCGCAGTTCCAATACGGAATACCGGTCATGGAGAAATTCAATCCTGCCGGAATTTGAGCTTTTAAAGCGTTCCAATTTCCGTCTATATCTCCCGACCAGGAGATAGCTCCGGTTCTTTGTTGTCCGGCGAAAGCTGAACGAGTCAAAATGAAAACTCGCTTGTCGCTGCTTGTCTTACGTTGATTTTTATATACACCTTCAACAGAGACTAAAGGAAACGCATTATAGTAATTTCGGTATGACCCTAAATAGCAAGCCGAATCGAGATGAGTTTCGTTTTTGTCTTGGTATTCCGGTTCTGTTGCATCGAGCCACCAGCCGTCCATTCCGATAGAGAACATATTTTTATTGAAATACCTCCAATAGATGTCCTGGGCTTCGGGATTGAAGGCGTCATATACCCGAACTCCGTTATTCGTGGGGAATGTCTCAAAATCGAATAACATATTTCTGGATTTTAATTCTTTGTAGATATCGGTTGTCGGACCGAAAGAAGGCCAGATAGATATAATTAATCGGGCGTTCATGTCGTGTATCTGAGAAATCATCTCTTGTGGATTCGGAAACTCCGGATTATCGAAGGCTACAGCGTTCCAATGTTTATTATCGTTGCTCCAATATCTCCAATCCTGAATAATCCCGTCGATAGGGACTTGCAAGTCTCGGTATTTCTTTAGTATTTCGACAATCTGTTTTTGAGAAACATATCGTTCCCGGCTTTGCCAAAATCCGAATCCGCTTTCGGGCAACATAGGAACTTTTCCGGTCAGTTGACGCATTGCTTTAACAACTCCGTCTGTGTTTTTTCCGTACATGAAATAGTAATCGCTGCAAGTTCCCAAGTCAGAATCAAAGACCGTTTCTTCAGGTGAGTCGCTGAAGCGGGTAGGGGAGTAATTATCCAGATAGACACCATATCCTTTAATAGACTGGAAGAACGGGATACAGATCACCGTGTTCCTTTGACGTAATAATTCTTTTTGATTCCGTTGGTTCAGTTTTCCGTTTTGTATCTGTCCCAATCCGTAGATCGGTTCATTTGTATCGAGATTAAACGTTTGTTTTACTTGGTAAGAATCTTTGTTCAGATCTTTACGGGGAGAGAACTGTGTATTTTTGTCTTTTAGGAGTATGTTCCCTTTAGAGTCCTTAAAAATGATCTCACCGGTATTGCTATCGACGGTAACGTCTATTTCCTTACTTTTTATAGAATAACTGTTTTCAGATTTGTTTCTGGTTAATTTTACTTTTTCGGGTTTTTGCAAGACGACCAAAGATTCTTTTAGAGGAGTTTTGTTTTGCGGATATTTTAATATCCTGACAGTAGTCGGAGAATAAAACGTTATTTCCGTGCAAACTCCTTTTACAAAAATTCTGTCCGGTTGTTTTGTTGCTGATGCGAGCGAACTTCCCGTAAATAAAAGAGTGAGCAAGACTAAAAAACGATTTTTTACATTTTTCATGAGCATAGAGTATTAGTGTGTATGTAGAATTTGTGTTTGACGTATTGATTGATTGTTGGATATAAAAAATAATCTTGTGTTTTTGGATTTTGCATTATTTTTTATATCAATAAAGATATAAAATGTTGACTATTAAATCTTATTTATTTCTTATTATTTAACATTTTAGTGTTTAAAATCGGGGTAAAATAATGAATAAGAAACAAGGATATTCCCGATTTGAGAATATCCTTGCTGATCGATTAGGAAATATTTATTTATATTCTTCCCATGCTTTTATTTCCAGTTCTTCTATCGGTGTCGTACAGAATGCGGTAATGAAAGCGGATGCGAGGCGAGAATTGGTTACCAGAGGAATATTCAGGTCTATTGCGGCCCTTCGTATTTTGTAACCGTTATCCAGCTCTCCTGTGGTCAGATTTTTAGGAATGTTGACCACCATATCTATTTTTTTCTCGTGTAACAGATCGAGAGCTTGGGGATAACCTTCTTCACCCGGCCATGCTACTCGGGTAGAGGGAATATTATTTTCCGCCAGCATGGTATGCGTTCCTCCTGTTGCAAAGAGTCTATATCCGTTTTTATGTAAAAGCTCGGCTGCAGCAAGCATGTCTACTTTCTGTTTTGCCGTTCCGGTCGAGAGCAGAATATTTTGTTGTGGAATCTTATATCCGACCGAAAGCATCGATTTAAGAATCGCATCGTTCGTGTCATTTCCAAGACAGCCCACTTCTCCGGTACTTACCATGTCTACACCCAGAACAGGATCGGCTTTTTGTAATCGGGAGAATGAAAACTGAGAAGCCTTAATCCCGACATAATCGATGTCGAATAATGTTTTATGAGGTTTTTCAACCTTTTTACCTAACATGACCTGTGTTGCCAAATCGATAAAATTAATCTTCAAAACTTTGCTGATAAACGGAAAACTTCGCGATGCACGTAAATTACATTCGATAACTTTGATTGCATTGCCTTTGGCAAGAAATTGAATATTGAAAGGTCCTGATATCTGTAATTCTTTTGCGATCAGTTTAGAAATGCGTTTTACCCGGCGGATAGTTTCCATATACAGTTTTTGCGGAGGAAACTGTATGGTGGCATCTCCTGAATGTACACCCGCAAATTCTATATGTTCGCTGATAGCATATGCGATAATTTCACCTTTATCTGCTACGGCATCCATTTCTACCTCTTTTGCATGTTCGATAAATTGGCTCACTACTACCGGATGCTTTTGAGATACGTTAGCAGCTAATTTTAGAAAGCGCTCCAGTTCATCATTGTTTGAACATACATTCATTGCAGCTCCCGACAATACATAGGATGGGCGAACCAGTACCGGGAAACCTACCTCATCGACAAATTGATGAATGTCTTTCATCGAGGTGAGTTCTCTCCATCTGGGCTGGTCTATCCCCAAACGGTCACACATTGCCGAGAATTTGTTCCGGTCTTCGGCATTGTCGATACTTTTTGCCGATGTTCCCAAAATATTGACGCCTTGAGCATCGAGTTTCAAAGCAAGATTATTCGGAATTTGACCTCCAGTAGAGACGATAACGCCATGTGGCGATTCCAGTTCGAGAATATCCATTACGCGTTCGAATGTCAGTTCATCGAAATATAGCCGGTCGCACATGTCATAGTCGGTCGATACGGTTTCCGGATTATAGTTGATCATAACACTGCGCCACCCTTCTTTACGGATCGTATTAAGGGCATTGACACCGCACCAGTCAAATTCTACCGAACTGCCGATACGGTAAGCTCCTGACCCTAATACAACGACTGAACGGTGGTCCCCAAGATAATTGACGTCATTTGCCGTACCGTTATAAGTCAGATACAGATAGTTGGTCTGCGCCGGATATTCGGCAGCCAAAGTATCTATCTGTTTTACTACCGGTACGATGCCTTTTTCTTTTCGGAACTTCCGTACTTCAAGCAAATGTCGGTCTATATCTCCTTGATCTTTAAAAATAGCCCGGGCAATCTGGAAATCGGAGAACCCTTGTTTTTTTGCTGTTTTCAGTAATTCTAACGGTAAAGCTTTCAGAGAAGAAAAAGTTTCGATCTCTTTTGCCGTGAGAATGATATTATTTAATTTTTCCAGAAACCATTTGTCGATTTTTGTCAATTCATGTATCTGATTCACCGTATAGCCTTTTTGCAGGGCTTTGCTGATAACGAAAATTCGTTTGTCGGTAGGTTCTCGCAACGCTTTATCTATATCCTGTATAACCAGTTCTTTGTTTTCGACAAAACCATGCATACCTTGCCCGATCATTCGAAGCCCCTTTTGTATAGACTCTTCAAATGTGCGTCCGATAGCCATGACTTCTCCTACCGATTTCATGCTACTGCCCAGTTCGCGATCGACACCGTGGAATTTTCCTAAATCCCAGCGAGGTATTTTGCAAACAACATAGTCGAGAGCAGGTTCAAAAAATGCCGAAGTCGTTTGTGTAACCGAGTTTTTCAGATCGAAAAGCCCGTATCCTAATCCTAATTTTGCTGCAACGAATGCGAGCGGATATCCTGTTGCTTTTGATGCGAGGGCAGATGACCGGCTCAGCCGGGCATTTACTTCAATAACTCTGTAGTCTTCCGAATTCGGGTCTAATGCATATTGTACATTACACTCACCGACAATTCCGATATGGCGTATAATGCGGATTGCTAGTTCCCGAAGTTTATGATATTCGCTGTTTGTCAGTGTTTGAGAAGGTGCAATTACAATACTTTCACCCGTATGGATGCCTAACGGATCGAAATTTTCCATATTGCATACCGTGATACAGTTGTCGAATCGATCGCGGACAACTTCATATTCAACCTCTTTCCACCCTTTTAAAGATTTTTCGACTAATACTTGCGGAGAGAAAGAAAATGCTTTTTCTGCCAGTTTGTTCAGTTCCTCCTCATTATCGCAAAATCCGCTTCCTAACCCTCCTAAAGCGTAGGCGGCACGAATGATTACCGGATATCCGAGTCGTTTTGCAGCGATGCGAGCGTCTTCGATGTTTTCTACAGCTTCGCTTTGAATGGTTTTAACCTGTATTTCATCCAGTTTTTTGACAAAAAGTTCCCGATCTTCAGTGTCCATGATCGCTTGTACGGGAGTCCCTAATACCTGAAGGTTATATTTCTGGAGTATTCCTTTTTTATAAAGTTCTACCCCGCAATTCAAAGCCGTTTGTCCTCCGAAAGAGAGTAAGATACCATCGGGATGTTCTTTTTTGATTACTTTTTCTACGAAAAACGGAGTTACCGGAAGGTAATAAATATGATCGGCTACCCCTTCCGAAGTTTGTACTGTGGCAATGTTCGGGTTGATCAATACGGTTTCTATACCTTCTTCTCGAAGAGCTTTCAGGGCTTGAGATCCGGAGTAATCAAATTCTCCGGCTTCCCCGATTTTTAAAGCTCCTGAACCTAATAATAAAACTTTCTTTATTGTACTCATAATGGCGGACAAGGATTATATCATTTCTATAAATCGGTCGAATAAAAATTCTGTGTCGGTAGGGCCGCTGGCGGCTTCAGGATGGAATTGTACAGAGAAGAACGGTTTATTCTTGTGTTGAATACCTTCGTTTGTACCATCGTTCATATTGACGAACAAAGGTGTCCATTCATCGTTTAATGTATTATTGTCGACTGCAAAACCGTGGTTTTGTGAAGTGATAAAACATTTTTCTGTACCGACTAAGCGTACCGGTTGATTATGGCTTCTGTGCCCGTACTTCAATTTATAAGTATTAGCTCCTCCGGCTTTAGCGAGCAATTGATTACCCATGCAAATTCCGAAAATCGGTTTTTCTTTTTTCATAGCTTCCCGAATGTGCTTTACCGTAATTCCACAAGTATCGGGATCGCCTGGTCCGTTGGAGATGAACAATCCGTCATATTCTATTGCATTGAAATCGTAGTCCCAAGGAACACGGATAACGGTAACATTTCGTTTTAGAAGACATCGTATAATATTATGTTTTACACCGCAATCTACTAATACGACACGTTTCTTCCCGTTCCCATAAGTGATTATCTCGGTCGTACTTACTCGTGCGACTTGATTGATTTTGTTCGGATCGATAAAATCGATTTCATTCTCGTCTGAGAAAACGATCTTGCCTATCATGCTTCCTTTTTCGCGCAACAGTTTGGTAAGTTCACGAGTATCGATCCCGGTAATTCCTGTGATTTTTTCTTGTTTCAGCCATTCGCCCAAACTCTCTGTCGCATTCCAATGACTATAATTTTCAGAATAATCCGATACGATTATTCCGTCGGCATGAATCTTTTCAGATTCGAGAAAAGTTGAGAGTTTCCCTGAAAACGATCGTGCTGGAACACCATAGTTGCCTATGAGCGGATAAGTGAGCACCATTATTTGTCCGGAATAGGATGGATCGGTCAGACTTTCCGGATAACCGGACATTGCAGTGTTAAAAACGACTTCTCCGGCTGTCGGCCTTTCGTATCCGAAAGAGATTCCGGAAAATCTGCTTCCGTCGTCCAGTATTAGTGAAACATTTTTTTGTTTTTGCATTTTGAACTTTATAAACTTTATATTAAAATTCTTGTTCTACGTAGTTGATGAAAGCCTCATTTACCAGTTTCATCCCTCCCGGAGTAGGATAATCTCCAGAAAAGTACCAGTCTCCGGGGTGGTCGGGACACGATGTATGCAAACCCTCTAATGTCTGATAGACGATTTGCACTTCGGCTTTTGTTTCTGGGGGAGTAAGTAGTTCCGCTATTTTTTTTGAAATTTCATTAGCGGTAAAAGGCGCGTATATTTCTTTCACGTGATTGACCATTTCGGTTTTGGGTAAATTACGCTGGGTAATACATTTTTGATATACGTCGGCTATTAACTGTTTCATATTTCGTTCTTTCAATAAAGCTATCGCTGCTCTAAAAGCGATAAACTCTTTCATTCGAGACATATCTATACCGTAGTAATCAGGATATCTTACTTGTGGAGAAGATGATACGATAATGATTTTTTTAGGATGCAGCCGGTCTAATATGCCTATAATACTTTGTTTGAGAGTAGTTCCTCTGACGATACTGTCATCTATGACGACCAGATTGTCAGAATAAGGTTCTACACTGCCGTATGTGATATCGTATACATGTGCGGCGAGATCGTTCCGGGTATTTCCCTCGGCGATGAATGTACGGAGTTTTATATCCTTAATAACAGCTTTTTCGAATCGGATGCGCATCGATAATATGTGTTCGAGTTCCTGTTCCGACACTCCGTTTTTTAACGTTGTAAGATATCTCTTTTTTAGTTGGTTTAGGTACACCTCGAAGCCTTCTAACATGCCATAGAATGCAACTTCTGCAGTATTGGGGATGAAAGAAAAGACCGTGTGATCTATATCGTTTTTTATTGCATCGAGTAACGGCTTTACCAGATTTTTTCCTAATTGCTTGCGTTCCTGGTAAATATCTTTGTCGCTACCGCGAGAAAAATATATTCTTTCAAAACTACAAGCATTGTTATTTTTAGGAAGATTGATCTGTTCTGTACGGATATTTCCTTTTTTATTTACGAATAAGGCTTGTCCCGGAAGCAATTCCTTTATAGAATTGCTTGACGGGTTAAAGGCTGTTTGTATGACCGGACGTTCCGATGCCAGTACTACGACTTCATCATCGGCATACCAGAATGCCGGACGAATGCCCCACGGATCACGAATCGAAAAACATTCTCCACTTCCCGTAATGCCACAGATCACATATCCGCCATCCCATCCGGGGGTAGTTTTTTTCAGAACGTTTGCCAGATCGATTTGATCTTCTATGGCATACGTAATATCCATTCCTTCCAGTCCTTCATTTTCGCATTTTGCATACAGCCTTTCGACCTCCCGGTCGAGTCTGTGACCTACCTCTTCCAGCATGATATATGTGTCAGCATATTTCCGGGGATGCTGTCCTTTAGCCGTAATTTTTTCGAATATCTCATCGACATTGGTCAGATTGAAATTGCCGCACAAACTCAGATTTTTTGCTCTCCAGTTATTGCGTCTTAAAAAAGGATGTATATATGAAATCCCCGATTTTCCCGTTGTACTGTAACGGAGATGGCCCATATAGATTTCTCCGGCAAAGGGCAATACCTGTTCGGCATATTCAGCGTTGTGTAGCTGTGTTTCTGTCAGAGATGCGTAGTTGGAATGTACGGCCTCGAATATTTCGGTAATGGCGCTTGTTCCCAAAGCTCTTTCCCTGAACATGTATTCTTCTCCCGGATTGGCTTGGAGTTTTACGCAGGCCAATCCAGCACCTTCTTGTCCTCGGTTGTGTTGTTTCTCCATAAGCAAATAAAGCTTATTGAGTCCGTACATCCATGTCCCGTATTTTTTTTCGTAATATTCGAGCGGTTTTAGCAAACGTATCATTGCTACTCCGCATTCATGTTTTAATTCTTCCATCTCTTTTTAGAATCATTTTTATTCTACGGTTACCGATTTTGCGAGATTCCTCGGCTGATCTACATCTTTCCCTTTGCAAATGGCAATATGGTATGCCAGTAATTGAAGAGGAATTGTCGTGATTAACGGGTCGAGGCACGGTATGGTTTTCGGTAATTCGATACAAAAATCGGCAATATTTTTAATAGTTGTATCACCTTCTGTCACAAGGGCTATTACTTTTCCTTTTCGAGCTTTTATTTCTTGTATATTGCTGATTATTTTTTCATATTGGTTATTGTGCGTCGCAACAACAACAACCGGCATTTCGGTATCTATCAGGGCAATTGGTCCATGTTTCATTTCCGCAGCCGGATAACCTTCTGCGTGGATGTATGATATTTCTTTTAATTTGAGAGCCCCTTCTAAAGCGACCGGATAGTTAAAACCCCTGCCTAAATAGATAAAATTATGAGCGTAGGTAAATATTTGCGAAAGATGGGCTATGCTGTCGTTTTTTTCGAGAACCTTTTTCATCTTTTCGGGTATTGTGCTCAGCTCATGTACTACTTGTCGAAATTCTTCATTGCCGATACTGTTCTTTTCTCGTGCCAAAGTAAGAGCCAACATTGTGAGAACCGTAACTTGACCGGTAAATGCTTTTGTAGAAGCAACGCCGATTTCCGGTCCTACGTGTATATACGATCCGGTGTGCGTAGCTCTCGGGATAGAAGATCCGACAGCATTGCATATTCCGTATATAAATGCTCCTTTGTTTTTGGCTTCTTCGACTGCGGCTAATGTATCTGCTGTTTCTCCCGATTGGGAAATAGCAATAACGACATCTCCAGGATTGATGACAGGATTTCGATACCGGAATTCAGAAGCGTATTCGACTTCTACCGGGAAACGGCAAAATTTTTCGATGAGATATTTCCCGATAAGAGCGGCATGCCAAGATGTACCGCATGCTACGATAATAAATCTCTTTGCATGAAGCAGTTTTTCTTTATGATCGATAATGGCGGATAGTGCAATATCAGTCCCTTCTATGTTAATGCGTCCTCGCATGCAATCGTGAATACAGTCGGGCTGTTCGAATATCTCTTTAAGCATAAAGTGGGGATAACCTCCTTTTTCGAGTTGTCCGAGGTTTAATTCTATAGTATTGATTGTCGGGTTTACGGCAATATTATCTTGAGTTACGATCTTTAATTCTTGTCCGCGGTGTATTACAGCGATCTCTCCGTCTTCTAAATATACTACTTTATCGGTGTATTCTACAATGGGAGTAGCATCTGATGCGATAAAATATTCATCTTTGCCTATTCCTATCACCAACGGACTACTTTTTCTCGCTACGATGATTTCGTCGGGATTATTTCGATTTAAGATGGCGATGGCATATGCTCCGATGACTTCATGTAAAGCAAGCTGTACCGAAGTCAGTAAGTCGAGGTTATGGGATACTTTGATATATTCAATTAATTGTACCAGAACTTCTGTATCGGTGCTGCTTTTGAATGTATATCCTTTTCCCTGTAATTTCTCTTTAAGGACTGCATAATTCTCAATGATACCGTTATGTATTATAGCCAGATTTTCAGATTCCGAATAATGAGGATGTGCATTCGCTTGACATGGCTCTCCGTGGGTAGCCCAGCGTGTGTGCGCTATTCCTATAGTTCCACTAATATCTTTTTGAGCGGCAAAAGCTTCCAAGTCTGAAACTTTCCCTTTTGTCTTATAAACATTTAATTGTTGATTATCGCTGATGAGTGCTACACCTGCACTGTCATAACCTCTGTACTCCAGCCTTTTCAAAGCTTTGATAAGAATTGGGTATGCGTTTTGAGCTCCAATATATCCTACAATTCCACACATAAATGATTGGGTTAATTTATTTCGGCAC
>NZ_CEWDCG010000037.1:0-18779 GCF_982436375.1 Coprobacter sp.
TGAACCGAATTTGTTTAATTTTTAACCTTGTCCATTTTTAGTGGACAGTAGTGATTTTGATTATATTCCAAGTCAACCTTCAAAAAAATAAATACTATTTTTCCGATACTTTCTTAAGGATCATCACCAAATGATTCCAGAACTTTTCAACAGCAGGAATATGCATCTTTTCATCCGGGGAATGCACGCCTCGCAATGTAGGCCCAAAAGAAATCATGTCTAAATGCGGATATTTCGTTAAGAAAAGACCACACTCCAAGCCTGCATGAATCGCCTTTACCTCTGGTGTTACATGATATAATTCTTCATAAGCAGCTACCGCAATATTCAATATCTCAGATTTAAGATTTGGTTTCCAGCCGGGATAACCTTCCCCATGAGTAGCCACTGCTCCTGCCAATGTAAACACGCTTTCTACACGGCAAGCGATTTCTTGCTTCAAAGATTCTACCGAACTACGCTGGCTGGTAGCAACAACGATCTGATCTTCTCCTACCATTTTTACAGAAGCTAAATTGGTCGAAGTCTCGACAAGTCCGGGAATATCACGACTCATAGATATTACACCATGAGGACAAGCATTCAAAGCATTTATCAAAGCAAAAGTCGTTTGACGATCGATACAACGATCCTGATGCTCTTCCGACTCCATCGTAATTTTCATATTCGGTTCTACAGCAGACAATTCTTCTTCGATAATCGAGTGGAAAAGATTCAAATCTACCCGAATTTTTTCTTTTTCATTTTTAGGAACACCAATAATAGCCGATGCTTCACGAGGAATTGCATTCCGCAAATTTCCACCTTCGATACGACATAAAACCATATCATATTTCTTAGAACATCTACATAAGAAACGGGCTAAAATTTTATTGGCATTACCCAATCCTTTATTGATATCACTACCCGAATGGCCGCCTTGCAAATTAGAAATACTTATTCGGAAATAAAAATAATCGGCAGGTGTCATCGTGGGTTTATAGGTAAATGTCGAAGTAGTATCTATCCCTCCGGCACAGCCTATAAAAATTTCCGCTTCATCTTCAGAATCAAGATTAAGCAAATAGTCTCCTGAAATAAAACCTTCTTTCATTCCAAAAGCTCCGGTCAATCCGGTTTCCTCATCTACGGTAAATAATGCTTCCAAAGGACCATGCTGCAAATTATCCGAAGCTAATACAGCCAACGATGCTGCCATTCCTATTCCGTTATCTGCCCCCAAAGTCGTACCTTTGGCACGTACCCACTCTCCGTCGATATATGTTTCTATCGGATCATTTTCAAAATCGTGAATAACGTCCGAATTTTTCTCGCATACCATATCCATATGCGACTGTAAAATTACTCCAGGAGACGATTCAAATCCTTGAGTTGCAGCTTTAGCAATAACAATATTTCCCGTTGCGTCTTCTTTTGCATCCAAGTGATGCTCCCGTGCAAAATCCAACAAAAAAGCACGTATCTTTCCTTCTTTCTTCGAAGGTCTGGGCACTTTTGTTATCTCATCAAAATAGTGCCAGATCAACTCCGGCTTTAAATCCTTTACATCCATAGTTTTCTTTATAAAATGTTATAATCTTAAAATTATTTTTAAATCAATCTAAAAAATATACCGCATCATCCTGATACGCTGTTCTCTTTCCGCCTATTTATGTCCCGTTTTTTCCTTGACCACATACCGGAAATAATGTTAAAAATATCTGTTTATCCGATATAATAGCCAAAATACGAGCGAGAATCCTGTTAAATCAGAGTTTCTTCTTATATTTGCAATACAAATATAATCAAAATGTGGAATACGATACTTCTTACTATGGCGATTGTTGCTTTGGCATTTATTCTTTTAGGAATAAAGGTAATATTCGTTAAAGGCGGCAAATTTCCGAACACACACATCGGAGCAAACAAGGAGATGAAAAAAAGAGGTATTTCATGCGCATTATCAACCGACTCTGTTGATCGTAACAAGAAGCAATTGGCAGATTTATTAAAAGAAAAGTAAAACATAAGTTAGTAATAAAATTCAAAATTATGAAGATTAGCAGACCCTTTATTCATTCTGTTTTAGCATTCGCTATTGTTATGTTGTTTGTTCAGTGTAACAAAAAAAATAATACGACTGAAAAATCAGCTGAAACACCTGCTGCCCAAGCTACCTCCATTTCAGGTAAATTACCTATTGCATACGTTAATATAGATTCGCTATTACAAAAATATAACTATGCTAAAGATTTGAACGAATCATTGTTGCGTCGCGCTGAAAACTCTCGTGCTAATGTAAATGAGAAAGGTCGTCAATTAGAAAAAGAAATGGCCGAATTTCAACGGAAATATCAGAATAACGCATTTCTTTCTCAAGAACGCCTGCAACAGGAACAACAACGGTTAATGAAAAAACAACAAGAATTGCAAGAATATATTCAGCGTCTCGAAGATGAAAATATGCGCGAACAGCAAAAAATGCTGAGCCAAATGAATGACTCTATCATCAACTTTATTCACGAATACAATAAAGACAAAAAATACGAGGCCATTCTTAACAACGCCAGTACGCTTTATATAGATCCGTCTTATGATATCACAAACGAAATAGTAGATCTGTTAAATAAACGATACGTAAAAAAATAAGAATAGATTTTTTATAAAAGGAACGCGGTACAAAATATGTATCGCGTTTTTTATTATCCCTATTATTCCCTCATGTAAATCCCGGAAACAAACCTACCTGATTTTAAGCCCGAAGTCCTCGCCGAATAAAACAAATCATTATGAATTTTGGTACATAAACCGGCAATTTCAATATGTTTTTCCACTACACCGGCACTACACAAGTCGGTATGGTTAGCTTTCCATAAATCGATATGATATTTTCCCGTAACAGGATGCCGAGCACTTAACTCATCTATATTGAAATATGAACTTCTAAATGCTTCATATACTTCATCTCCGACCTCGAACTGTTCATATCCTATCGACGGACCTATTGCCGCATAAATATCGGCAGACAAAGAACCGAAATGGAGAAACATACTCCTGATTGTTACAGAAACAATATGCTGCACAGTTCCTCTCCACCCAGCGTGTATTGCTGCAATACACTTCTTAACAGGATCATATAACAATACCGGAACACAATCGGCAGTAGTCACACCGATACAAACTTCAGGTATATTCGTAATTAAAGCATCCGCTTGAGAAACGGCTTCTTTTTGCTCATCAGAAGACATCTTCAAGAAGTGTTCATCGACAATTGCAATTCCATTGCCATGCACCTGACGAGGAAGAATAAAATGTCCCGGAGCAATACCGAGCGTCTCTCTAAGCATATTTCTGCGTTCCAATACACGGGACACAGCTTCCCCGGAGTGTACTCCTAAATTAAAAGATGAGTAAGTATCCCCTTCAATAACGCCATTACGAGTCGTAACAAAATTAAAAATGTCGTCAAACGAATTTAACGATTCGAAAGACAACATTTCTATATTTCCTATTTTTATCGATTTCATTCGTCCCAATCATATTCCTCATAAGATTCTTCTTCCTCATCGTCATCATCACCGGCCAGCAACAGTTCATCTTCCTCTTTCACACGATGACTGAAATCCAGATTACGATGAGTCAACGAAGCGACCTTATTATCCTCCTTATTCAGTTCCTCCCACAAAATATCCTTTAATTCGGTAATTCCCTGTCCTGTCACCGAGGATATAAATACATAAGGAATACCCGGAAGATCGGCTTTCAATGCCTCCGTAAGTTCTTCATCCAGCATATCCGATTTAGTAATAGCCAACACCCGATGCTTATCTAATAGTTCAGGATTGAAATTTGCTATTTCATTCAACAATATTTCATATTCTTCCCGAATATCTTTCGAGTCTGCCGGAATCATAAATAACAATAAAGCATTTCGTTCTATATGCCGAAGAAAGCGTAAACCTAGCCCTTTCCCTTCACTCGCACCTTCTATAATACCCGGAATATCAGCCATTACGAAAGAACGGTTATCTCTGTACGAAACAATCCCCAAATTAGGTTCTAATGTTGTAAAAGGATAATCTGCAATCTTAGGTTTCGCTGCAGAGACTACCGATAAGAGTGTAGATTTTCCCGCATTAGGAAAACCGACCAATCCGACATCCGCCAACAATTTCAATTCCATTATGACAGCCTTTTCTATTGCCGGCTCTCCGGGCTGCGCATAACGGGGTGTTTGATTCGTCGCCGAACGGAAATGCCAATTTCCCAATCCTCCACGACCTCCTTTCAGTAAGACAACCTCTTCTCCGTGTTCTGTTACCTCGCAAAGAAACTCTCCTGTCTCGGCATCGAACACAACCGTACCACACGGTACTTCTATGATCTGGTCTTCTCCATCCTTTCCGAAACTACGGCTTGCGCCACCCGAACCACCATGACCGGCATACACATGCCGCGAATATTTGAGATGCAGAAGAGTCCAATAATTCCTGTTGGCCCTTAATATTACATGACCGCCTCTACCTCCATCTCCTCCGTCAGGACCACCTTTAGTAATAAACTTCTCACGATGCAAGTGTGCAGAGCCTGCCCCACCCTTACCGGAGCGACAATATATCTTGACATAATCAACAAAATTAGATTCGGCCATAAATTCTTTATTTTACGATTTTTATTTATAAATCAATCTTTTAAAGTGCAAAGATAATGCTTTTTCGACCGTTTTTTTAAAACAGACAAAAAAAGAGGCTGCAACTCATCGCAATGCGCTCTGAATACAGCCTCTCTAAAATTTTCGCTTATTATAGGTTATCTATCTCTTTTTCAATAGCTGCAAAGATAGATTCGATAGTTCCCATTCCGTGAATAGCTTTATATTTCTTTTCATTTATATAATAATCTTTCAACGGAGTAGTTTGATTGTGATATACGTCCAAACGGCTCTTTATTGTTTCGAGGTTATCGTCCGAACGACCGGATACCTGACCACGTTTAATCAAACGGTCTATCAATTCCTCCTCTTCAACCTCAAGGCCTATGACAGCAGAAACCTCTGCTCCCCGTTCTTTCAACATGGCTTTCAAAGCTTCGGCTTGAGGAATCGTACGAGGGAATCCGTCAAAAATAACACCGTTTTTCGTTTCTTCATTCGAATCCAGCACTTTAGCTAACATATCGATAATGAGTTCATCCGGAACTAATTGTCCTTTGGAAATGTAACCTTCTGCTATTTTCCCCAATTCCGTACCGTTTTTCATTTCTGCTCTCAAAACATCACCCGTAGAGATGTGAAACAAGCCGTACTTTTTAATAATCATATCGCTCTGAGTCCCTTTTCCTGATCCCGGAGCTCCAAAAATTACAATATTCAACATACTTATATCGGTTTATTTGTGCACTTTATTGTCACCTTTTCACCGTATTAAAATTTTAAGGTCAAAGATTATTAATCCGCAATCACATAAATATCTTTTAAATTACGCCCCTGTTCGTCATAATCCAATCCATAACCCACGATAAAATCATTAGGGATCTCAAGAGCCGCATAGTCAACATGTACATCGCATTTCAATGCTTTCGGTTTAAAAAGCAGAGTTGCGATTTTCACCTGTTTCGGTTCTCTTTCTTTTAGCTGATTAATAATCCGCTGCATCGTGAAACCAGTATCGATAATATCCTCAACAACTATCACCGTACGGTCTTTAATATCTTCATCCAATCCATGAATAATTTTTACGACACCTGTCGACTGCGTACCAGAATAAGATTTCATGCGCATAAATGTGATTTCGCTTTCGATCGTTATTTCTCGTAAAAGATCCGCCGCAAAGACAAATGCACCGTTCAAAACGCAGATAAACAGAGGATTTTCTCCGGCTAATTCGTTATTGATACGAGCAGCTATCTTTTCTATAGCAGCTTTAATTTCCTCTCGCCGAATATAAGGCCTGAATGTTTTGTCTTTAATCTGAATAGTGTCCATCGAATCTTGGATATGTAATGAATTTATAGTCGGCAAAGGTATAACAAATATACCTATTGTAAAAAATAACCGACTATTTTTCTCTTCAGGCAAATGAATTTTTAAACTATTTCACCCCGTGCATTTTCCCGGTAAGCCATTTGCTGACTGCCAACAAAAATAACCCAAGTAAAATCGATGTAACCGCAATCACAGCGAAAATACTCATTGCTCCCAACGATACAAAAAACGAAGCGATAAAGCCGGCTGTGATATTCGCAAAGAAACTGCTCAACATCCAAACTCCCATCATCAGAGACGCCAGTCTGACTGGGGATAATTTCGATACCATAGAAAGGCCTATCGGGGACAGACAAAGCTCTCCCATCGTATGCATCAGATAAGTACCCAAAAGCCATAATAAATTAGCTTTTACAAGAACCGAAGCATCGTCTCCGCCACGTTGCCATACAGCCCCGAGCATCAAAACAAATCCTAATCCCAATAAAATCATCCCCATAGCCATTTTTACCGGTATAGAAGGATTCTTTCCTCTCTTAGAAAGAAATCCCCAAAACATAGAGAATAGAGGAGCTAACAAAATAATGAAAACAGGATTTACCGACTGAAACCATTCCGTCGGAATAACAAATCCTAAAACATTTCGATCAATGTATTTGTCGGTATAAAGGGTGAGCGAACTACCAGCCTGTTCAAATCCGGCCCAAAAGAAAATGCAAAAAGCTACAAGAATAAAAATAACCATTGTCCTGTCTTTTTCCTCTTTGGTCAACGGCTCTTTTTCCACATTCCCGTCTTCGTCTTTTTTCAATGCCGGTTCTTTACAAAGATCGCCGAGAAAACGGTTTGACAAAAAATTATAACATATCTGTCCCAACATCATTCCGAGTCCGGCAGCAACAAACCCCCAACGATACCCGTAAGTAATAGCCAAATAACCCGTAATCAAGGGTGCTATAAGCGCCCCGACATTAACCCCCATATAAAAAATCGTATAGGCAGAATCTTTTCTCGGATCATCAGGTTTATACAAGTCTCCGACGATGACCGCAATATTCGGCTTAAAAAAGCCGTTTCCAATAATCAGCAAAAATAACCCCAACGACAGGAATACAGGATCGGCCTTCGCGGCCAAACAGAATTGCCCGATCATCATCGTAATACCTCCGATCGTTATCGATTTTCGTTGTCCTAAATAATTATCGGCAAGCCAGCCTCCTATCAACGGAGTGAAATAAACAAATCCTGTAAAAAAGCCATAAATAAGACTCGCTTGCCTGGCATCGAAACCCAAGCCTCCCTCCATTGCCGTCTTGGTCAAATACAAAATAAGCATGGCCCTCATGCCATAATAACTAAAACGCTCCCACATCTCCGTAAAGAACAGAAGGTACAGACCTTTTGGATGTCTCGTTATACTCGTACTCATAAAAAATAGCTATCTTTGTTGATATTTGAGTGGCGAAATTAGACAAAAGTTCTATATTTATCCAATTTTAAACGATTTATTTTGTAATTATCTTTTTTACATTGCAAAATTCAATACAAAATGAAAATATTCTTTACAAACGAAACAAAGAAACTCGATCGGTTTACTATTGAAAATGAGCCGATCAAGTCTATTGATTTAATGGAACGGGCTGCATCATCCGTTACATTCGAAATCATATCCCGATGGAAACGCAACACACCGGTTGTCGTTTTTGCAGGTCCTGGAAATAACGGAGGTGATGCTCTTGCAGTTTCCCGAATGCTGATAGAAGAAGGCTATACATTGGACATATATTTATTTAATCCGCTTCAAAAATTATCGCAAGACTGTCTCAAAAACAGAGACCGGCTGCAAACAATAGAAGGGCTGAAATTTTCAAAATCGGTAAAACCATCCGATTCGACAAACACATTCCCTCACAACGGCTCACACTTCACGGAGATTACAAACGAATTTATCCCTCCGACACTGACTAAAGGAACACTTGTTATAGACGGATTATTCGGATCTGGATTGAGCAAACCTCTTTCCGGAGGATTCGGGTCTGTCGTACAATATATCAATTCTTCCGATGCAACTGTCGTGTCTATTGATCTGCCATCAGGACTTTTCGGGGAAAACAATACAGAGAACATTCCCCGAAATATTGTTCAAGCAGATCTTACGATCACATTTCAATATCCCAAATTAGCGTTCATGTTTGCCGAAAACGAACAATTTACCGGAGAATGGAAAATTGTTGATATCGGTATTCACCCTGATATTATCGAACAGACCGAAACTAAATATTATTATATCGAACCGGATGAAGCTGCTCGTATGATAATGAAGCGAAGCCGCTTTGTAAGCAAACATAATGTAGGACATACCCTATTAATTGCCGGAAGCAAAGGAATGATGGGAGCAGCAGTACTGGCAGCAAAGGCCGCACTACACACAGGAGCAGGACTGGTATCGGTTTTGTCGGCTGCTTGTGGAGAAAAAATTCTCCAAACAAGCGTACCTGAAGCGTTATTCATTGCAGATGAACAAGATTCTCACATTTCCGATATAGTTTTAAACAGATCTTATTCTGCAATTGCCGTCGGTCCTGGCTTAGGTCGCCACGAAGAAACCGCCCGGGCATTCTACAAATTGCTCGGACAAATAAAACGTCCGATAGTATTGGATGCCGATGCGCTGAACCTATTAGCAGGACATACGGAACTGATTGAAAATCTTCCGAAAAACTCTATTCTAACCCCTCACCACTTGGAATTCGACCGATTATTCGGGAAAAACGACACTTCTTACGAGCGACTGAACAAAGCACGGGAAATAGCTATTCGTTACCACATAATCATTGTCCTAAAGGGTGCTAATACCGCTATCGTCACACCGAAAGGCGATGTGCTCTTCAACAGTTCGGGAAATGCCGGAATGGCTACTGCCGGGAGCGGAGATACTCTGACCGGGATGATCACAGGATTATTGGCTCAAGGTTACCACCCGATACCGGCTGCAATCTTAGGCGTTTTTCTTCACGGGACGGCAGGAGATTTGGCAGCAGAAAGAGACTCTCAAGAATACATAACTGCAGGTGACATTATTTCCCAAATAGGACAAGCCTATAAAAAACTGCATAATTACAGAGTTTAATCTGATAATCAGTATTTTCATTCACAAATTAATTTTATATTTGCATGTGGGTAAAATTCGCATGTATGAATAAAAAAAAAACCGACTAATATGAAAAAAGGAATCATATCTCTCTGCTTACTCTGCACGATAAGTGCCTTTGCCCAGGAAACGACAAAACTGACGGCCGGAAAACATAATGAATACGGACTGATTTACTCATTACCAAAAACTGTTTTCGATATAGAGGTCGTAGCTACCCAAACAATCGTAAAAGCCGGTCCGTATTATAAATATGCAGAAAAATATCTGGGTGTACCGGTCAGTATCACCGAGGACAAATCTTCATGGAAATTAGATAAAGCAACGATCAGCAGCTATGGAGTAGCGGACAAGGATCAACAATATTTAGTTCAATTCAAATCGGGAAGCACGCCCTATATGTTTCTAAATAAAGACGGTTTACTATTATCGGTAAATACCGATCCTCTGCCCGATAACGCAATATCAAACACTCAAGGGAAAAAGAAAACAGCATCTCCATTAGAGAATAATGAATATGCTTCTGTTCTTACCGAAGAAATGCTGATTTCGGGTTCTACAGCCAAAATGGCAGAGGTAGCAGCCAAACAGATTTACCGGATACGAGAAAGCCGGATGGATCTCTCGACGGGTGACTCCGACCAAAAACCGGCAGACGGAGAAGCATTAAAACTTATGTTACAACAATTAGACGAGCAAGAAAGAAACCTCACGGCTTTGTTCATGGGAACGACTCAAACGCAAACTGTCGTAAAACATTTCACTTGGATTCCACAAGGAGAAACCGCCAATGAAGTAGTTTTCCGTATTTCAGACATATCAGGAATAGTAGGGAAAACCGATCTTAGCGGAGACCCTATTTACATAAATCTCAAGATTACCGAAAAAAGAGAACTCCCGGTAGATGCAAAAGGGAAAGTCAAAGAAATGCCGAAAGGAGCTTTAGCTTATAACATTCCCGGAAAGGCCAAAGCCTCTTTAACGTACAATGGGAAAAATATTTTCTACGGAGAATTTCAAGTTGCCCAATTCGGTGTCGTTTTCGGATTAGCTCCTAACATGTTCGATAACAAAAAAGCTCCGGCTCATGTGACTTTTTATCCTGAAACCGGAGCAATCCGCGAAATAGGACAAACCAGTGACAAATAACTAAAATCAGGACGTATGAAGAATTTATTAATTGTATTGTGTATTCTCCCTGTTATCTTTGGGATCAGTTGTTCCAATACACCGCAAACAGAAAGCACAGGAAATACTGTCTTAGAAAATATATTATCTCGAAAAAGCGTTCGTGATTTTATCGGCAAAAAAGTCGAAAATGAAAAAATAACGATATTATTAAAAGCCGGAATGGCTGCTCCCTCAGGGAGAGATCTTCGGCCTTGGGAACTGATCGTAATACAAAACCGTTCTACTCTCGATTCAATGGCTGCGGAGTTGCCTTATGCAAAAATGCTGAATAAAGCACCAATGGCTATCATCGTATGCGGAGACTCTATTCGCTCTTCTTACTGGTATCTCGATTGTTCAGCAGTTTCAGAAAACATCTTATTAGCAGCAGAATCTCTCGGACTGGGTGCGGTCTGGACTGCCGCTTATCCGTATGAAGACCGCATAAGCACGGTACGGAAATATACGAATATTCCCGAAAATATCATTCCGCTTTGTGTTATACCGATCGGTTATCCGAATGGGACGCAATCGCCTAAAAATAAATTCGATGAAAAGAAAATCCATTACGAAAAATTCCAATAAATTTTCAAATTAATAAATAGATTATCAAAGCCCATTTATTTACATTTACAGTACCTGAATATGCACTGATTTATATCATGATATTCAGGTACTGTAAATATTAAAAAATACAAATCTTAGAGCCTGACTATTTTTCTCAAGTACTAAAGTTTTACAACTTGCTGCAATCGGATATCATCAGAAGAAGCTCCTACCATAAAAACATAATTTCCTGACGGAGTAAAAAACTCACCTTTCCTCTCATTCCATATACGCAATTCTTTTTTAGGTACGGTAATAGTAACCGGAAGGTTTTTCCCTTTAGCAATATGTACTCGTTCAAAGCCTTTCAACTGTTTTATAGGGACTTTCACTCCTATTTCAGGGAACTGCACATAAACCTGAGCGACTTCATCCCCATTATACTTTCCGCTATTCTTTATCGTAAATGACAGACGCACATTTTCGGCATCTTGATCGACAGACAACTTACGATAATCAAACTTTGTATAGCTCAATCCGTAACCGAATGCATATAAAGGCTTACCGGTAAAATACATATATGTTCGGTTCTTTTGAACGGCATAATCGTCAAAAGGAGGAAGATCATCTAATGACCGGTAATAGGTAAGCGGTAAGCGTCCGGCAGGATTATAATCTCCGAACAAAGCTTCGGCAACAGCTGTTCCTCCTTGCTCTCCGGGATACCATGCATTAAGAATCGCAGGGACATGTTCGTCCATCCAATTTACAGCTAAAGAACTGCCGGCAACCAATACGACTGCCATTTTGGGATTCAACTTATAAGCTTCTTCAATAAAAAGTTCCTGATCTTTAGGTAATTCAATATGGTCACGATCACGACCTTCCCGTTCAATAGATTTATTGATACCCATGACGGCAATCGTCATATCGCATTCCTGAATAGCCTTTTTAGCATCTCCATAAAGATCGAGAAGAGCCTTTTTCTCAAAATCGGGAGTACGCCAATATAATTTAGCCGAAGCTTCTCCAGCATTATCGAAATACTCGGCTACCAAACGATACTTTTTGTCTTTTTCTAATGTCACGACTACGCTATCGGTTGTCAACCCTCTATTTTTCCACGAATCGATCACCATCTTATCGTCTATATATAAACGACATCCGTCATCCGTCGCAAAAGCAAGAGTATACTTTCCTGAAACAGACGGGACTAAATCACCACTCCATCGAATCGATAATGGAGATTCGGGCAGGAACGGGTCAGGAGCTTGATTAGCCGGCTCAAAATTGATATTTTCATCAGTACGCACTTGAGGAGTTCCCTGTAAATGTTTATTATTATAATATTCAGCTTTCAATCCATTCGGAAAATTCGCTTTAGTGATCATTTCATATCCTGAAGATGAAGATTTCCAAGGAGCATAAACGATTTTTATATCATCTCCTACTCGATTTCGGATTCCGTCCAAAACAGACACCGGAACATTTACCGGTTTCCCGCTGTAATCTCCGAATTCACAGTTTCCGGCATTAATCCCGACCACAGCAATAGATTTTATCTTTTTAGGATTTATCGGTAAAAAATTATTTTCATTTTTCAATAATACGAGACTCTGTCGTGCCGCTTCAAGAGCCATATTTTTATGTTTCTCACACCCTACAATCGACGGAGACAAAGCATTGTAAGGATTTTTCGCAGGATCATCAAACAGTCCCAACATCATGCGGGCACGCAATATCCGGTATGCTGCCGTATCTATCTCAGCTTCACTAACCATATATTGCTTATAAGCATTCATCAAAGGTTCAATATACACATTATCTCCGCATTCCAAGTCAAGACCGGCCTTCAACGCCAATGTAGCAGCTGCTTCAGGAGTTTTCACATACTCATGATGAGTAACCAACAGACTCGGAGCTCCGCAATCCGATACGACATAACCGTTAAATCCCCAATCGGTACGCAGTACTTTCTTCAATAACCAAGTATTCAAAGTACAGGGAACATCGTTAATGGCATTATATGCAGTCATAATCGATTGAGCCTTACCGTCGATAATACAACGTTCAAAGGCCGGAAGATAATACTCTCTTAAATCCCGTTCGGATATCTGAGGATTACATTCAAAACGGTTATGCTCTTCATTATTAGCAGCAAAGTGTTTCGGTGTAGAAACAACTTTTAAATAATGAGGATCATTACCCTGTAACCCTTTTACAAAGGCGACACCCAATTTACCGGAGAGAAAAGGGTCTTCCCCGTAAGTTTCGGGAGTGCGTCCCCAACGAGGATCGCGAGCCATATTCACCGTCGGAGACCAGAATGTCAGCAAATCGCTGAAAAGACGTTTCTGATCCTTTCCCCGATTCAACTCATTCCAACGGGCACGCGCCTCATCTGAAATCACGGTAGAAATTTCATACAGAAAATCGGGATTCCACATACTCGCCAATCCTATAGCTTGAGGGAAAACGGTAAAATTACCGGGACGTACTATCCCGTGCAACGCTTCATTACCATGATAATATTTTTCTATTTCCAATCGGGGAATTCCGGGAGAAGTCGCCCGCAATAAAGAAATCTTTTCTTCGATCGTTAAACGAGATAACAAATCCATAATCCGCTCATGTTGCGGAGCATCCATGTCTTTATACACCTCTTTTTGAGCAAAAAGCGTTCCCGAAAAAACTAAAGCGAGAACAACAAATAGCGATTTTGTTTTATGTTTCATGTCGTACTGTGTGTATTGTGTTAAGAATTATTCAATTTATCAAAACCCGAAATCATCAATTTCCGTTTCATCTACCTTATTTATCTGTATCGGTTTTGCTTGTAAGTGAACAGGATTACCTTCTATATGAATTGCCCGAAAAGGCCGTACCGGACACACATACTCGCATCCTCCGCAACCGACACAAATATCCGGATTAATTTTCGGAATTGTCAATCCATCCCGATACGGAACCATCGTAACAGCCTGAGTTGGACAGTGTTCGGCACATGCCCCGCAATTGGTATTATCGGTGTGTACAATACAATTTTCTTCGATAAATACCACATGCCCCACCTGTGTAAGATGCTTCTCTTCTTTAGTCAATGGCAATATCGCTTTATTCGGACAGATTTCGGAACAAAGGGTACAGTCATAATTACAAAAACCGTTTTCAAAGTTCATTACCGGTTGTAATATTCCTCCGACTCCGTATTCTAACAGTGATGGCTTCAATACATGAGAAGGACATTTGCTCACACAAAGATGACAAGCCGTACAATGCTGGTTAAAATGCTCTGCACTGATCGATCCCGGAGGAGACAAAGGATGTTCTTTTTTATAAGGCTTATTCCCTATAAGTACCCCCACACTCTGGCTCATCGCTGACTTCGGTGCTGTTAATGCAACAGCGGTCAGAGTTGCGACAAAAGTACGCTTCGATATATCCGGTTCATCGGATGAGATATTTTTTTGCGATTCCTTTTTATAGCGCAAAGTATAAGATATTGCTCCTTGACGGCAATTATCGATACAATCAAAACAAACTACACAACGGCTATAATCTATTTCATGCTTTTTACTATCAATGCAGGAAGCCTTACATTTACGAGCACACAACCCGCAACTGTTACACTTAGAGGTATCGATATGTACTTTAAAAAGGGAATACTTCGAAATAAAACCCAATAAAGTTCCCACAGGACAAACGGTATTACAATATATCCTTCCATAACGATACGCCAAATAACCGACAACCAATAACGTCACAAAGGCAATTATTAAAGCCGACACACTTGTCACGATAATATCCATATAATAAAATGTATAGTTATCGAACATCGTAAAAATCCACGTTAAGAAATTATTTACAACCAAATACAAGGGCTTGAGAACATTGACTACAATACGTCCGTAAGCACTATAAGGATCGAACAAACTGACCAAAAACATAAAACCCGAAAAACCGGCAACTACGATCAATAACAATATTCCCCATCTCCACCGGTTTAATGCCCGACGGTAATCATAATGCTTCTTTTTATCTCGTTTGCGGGAAATCCAGATAGCTATATCTTGAAATATTCCCAAAGGGCAAATAGCAGAGCAATATGACCTTCCGGTCAACCACGTTAATACCAGCAGAAACAACAATATCCCGAGATTTAAACCCAACAACGCCGGAATAAGTTGCATATGAGCCAAAACATGAAAAGAGTTTGGCAAAATTCCGGCAAAATCGACCAAATAGAATGTGAACAATAGAAATATCGTCAGCGATATTCCTATACGTATTTTTCGTAACATAATTTATAAGAATTCGATTTACAGTAAAAATATGATTACATCTTCAAACGTCTGACTTTCAGATCGTCCAAATTCATCGTACCGATATTCAAAGCTTCTCCTTTGGCTAAGTGTCCGACATCTTCCAAGGGCATAGTACGTATTTGATTAAAGAATTTGGTAGCAGCAGTATCTACAGCAACAATATCGGATGATATAAAAAGAGCCTTGGGATTCACGACATCCGCTGCCGAAGTTCCTCGCGGGCCATTACTCTTCAATACCCTGTAAGCATCTACGACATTCAACACAGCGGGTTTTCTGAAAGTACAAATATCTGCTATACATTGTTGCAGATCATTTTTATGAAAAGCACCTCTGTCCCAAACAATTCCCATATGGTTCTTCATAGATATTGTTAAGTTAGCCCCACCGTGATGTTTTAGAATAGGGACATTTATCCACACATCACAATCGAGAATCGCATTATGAATTTTGGTTTTACGTAGATTTTTTCCATGCGGAAGATCGACTTCCCTGTAATAAGACTCTTCATTTGCCGGAACGACCTTTGCTTTCGCAGCTTTTGCAGCATCTTCTATCCCACTATTTTTGTAACACTTACGCCAATCATCACAAGTATGATCAAAAACGATAACCTCTGCTGCTCCGGCCTTATAACATTGAGCAATAATCTCCTTTACAAGCTTCGGATTTGTATTCCCCGCAAGTTCCGGAACTTTATCCCATCCGATATTAGGTTTAACAACAACTTTATTCCCGGGTTTTACAAATTTACTCATCCCTCCCATTTCGGTAATTGCTTTCCGAAACATCATCTCCGGTTCTCCTCCCATAACGGCAACAAGATCATAAGCAGCACCGGTTTTCACATTCTTGCCACTTTGAGCAAGAATATCCATTGCGTCACTAAATTTAAATGTAGAAGCCAAACCGGCCAAAGCGACTGTTCTTAAAAATTCCCGTCTCTCCATATACTTTTAATTTGGAATCGCCAGGATATTCTTGTCCAAACAGCAAAAACATAATGAAACCCAGACACCTGAACGATTATTTTTAACTTTCCAAATATACAAATAAATTATTTTTCAGCATTATTATTTTCTTTTTTCACTGAAAAAAAACGCTTCTACAATATTAGCCAGCTTTTATCATTCTTTTCTCATTAAGAGCCTGTTTAAATTTTGAGACCTCAACTCATCCGATATGCCTTAGGTGTCATCCCCGTATGTTGTTTAAAAAATTTCCCGAAAAAAGAGGGATTCGGGAAATTCAGATCATTCGAAATCTCCTGTATTGTTTTTCGAGTATATTTCAACTGCGATTTGGCATCAAATATAAGCGCAGTCTTTATCCATTCTGAAATCGTCTTTCCGCTTACCTCTCGTATTATCCTCGTTAAATATTTATCGGTAAGACACAATTTCCCGGCATAGAACCCTACACTCCGTTCCGTTTTATAGTGCGTCACGATCAATTGCATTAACTCCTTAAACAATATTTCATTCCTATTCAATTGTTGGGAAGTAGTTACCAAAGTACGTCGAAAAATAGCACTGACTTCATAACAAAAGCCCATAAATAAAGATTGCACGATCTCTCTACGATAAATATGATCGGTTCTTATCAGTTTACTCCGAATAAACTCTATAAAAGAGAACAACATCTCAGATTCTTCTTCATCAAGATTAATTTTCGGATTATCTTTAACATGCAAAAAAAGCTGAATATTAGTTTTCATACTTTTGTCCGACAAAAAATCGGTAGATGCTCCCATAACATATAACAACAGGTCTTCGCTTTTATCTCCTAACTGGATAATAGATCCGGGTAAAATAAAGAAAAAGTCATTCGGTTTTACCGAATGCCGAATAAGATCTATAACCAATTCACAACTTCCTCTACGGCATATAATCATAATCAAGCCATCTAAACGAAACGGATAATTAAAAGCCGAGCCAGGCACTTTCCCTTGTATAGACATAAAAAATTCATCGGAAATCTGTTCATCCACATAATTCCGATTTACAGTCTTTTCCATCGAAATAACCGGAATATCTTTCACTTTCATAAATAATACTCTCTATTGCAACAAATATAAAACAATTTTACAAGTTCGTTTATAAGAAATTACGATTAGAGCATTTTTAGAGAAAATCAGAACTTTCCCGATATAGCATTCCCGTTACCTTTGCTTTTAAAAAGTCACATATATGCCTGAATTAATAAAAAAATATATCACAAAAATTATTTTCTGTACAGAAATACTACTTCTTTCAGGATGTGAATTGATAGAATACCACCCATACGATACCCATATTCATGGAGACAAGGAAATTAATTATACACAAATCGAAAAAATAGAGAATTCTTGCTCATCAAAAGAATCCATCCGTTTTATTCTTATGGGAGACAGTCAACGTTGCTATGACGAAACCGAAGATTTCGTAGACCATGTAAACAGTCGAAACGACATAGATTTCGTTATACACGGAGGAGATGTTTCGGATTTCGGATTAACAAGAGAATTTATCTGGGCTCGTGATATCATGAACAAGCTGAATGTCCCCTATGTTACTCTTATAGGAAATCACGATGTATTAGGTAACGGGAAAGCAGTCTTTGAAGAGATATTCGGAACTGATAATTTTTCTTTTATAGCGGGCAAAACTAAATTCGTATGCCTAAATACGAATGCTCTCGAATATGATTATTCACATCCTGTACCGGACTTCAATTTTCTAAATTCGGAAATGACAACCCGGCAAGATGAATACACACAAACCGTTGTCGTAATGCACGCCAAACCATATTGTGACCAATTCAACAACAATGTTGCAGAATATTTTCATTATACACTGAAAAATTTCAAAAATCTGAGATTCTGCCTACATGCCCACGAACACAATACAAAAGAAAACGATATTTTCGAAGACGGAACGATTTACTACGGATGCCCCTCCATGGACAAACGCAGTTACTTGCTATTTACCTTAACGCAAAACGAATACGGTTATGAAGAAGTTTTTTTCTAACTTGCTGCTAATTCTGTTTTCCATATATCCGCTAAAGCTTCTTGCTCAAACAGAAACGGATCATACAAACGAACGTCTTCTTACGGCATGGCAAAAGATGATACCTCGTTATACGAAAATTCAATTTGCAGGCGGAATGGGTCTGCTTTCAGCAGGCGTCGGATGGAATTACGGCCACAATAAAAGTTGGGAAACAGAAGTGTTGTGGGGATTTGTCCCATCCTTCAGTAATGACCGAACCAAACTCACAATGACATTACGGGAAAACTATGTTCCTTGGTCTGTCCGACTCGGAAAAGGATGGAGTTTACAACCTCTAAGTTGCGGTATATATATCAACACAATTTTCGACGGAAATTTATGGATCAAAGAGCCGAAAAAATACCCGAACGGTTATTATTGGTTTTCTACCAAAATACGCACTCATGTACAACTCGGTCAACGCATTTCTTTTTATGATAAAAAATTCATACGCAGGACAATGTCTCTTTTTTACGAATTAAGCACTTGTGATCTCTATATACTGAATGCATGCAGTAACCGATATGTCCGGTTATCTGATATTTTAACCTGAATAATTCATAGTCTCCACAAAAAAGAGAACGCCCTTCTTG
>NZ_CEWDCG010000038.1:0-17800 GCF_982436375.1 Coprobacter sp.
GCATAATCCGAAAGCTCAAAAAGCTTTATATGATACCTATGCACGGAAAATGATGTCGGTATGCCTGCGTTACGGAAGTAACCGGGAAACGGCTGAGGATCTGTTGCAAGAGGGTTTTATCAAGGTTTTTTCTGCAATCGGATCTTTTGAAGGAAGCGGATCTTTTGAAGGTTGGATGAGACGTATTTTTGTAAATACGGCATTAGAATATCTCCGTAAAAATGATATTCTAAAAGAGTCGGTTGAAATCGACAATACGGAAGTTTTACAAGAGGTAGATTATTCGGCCATAGAACGAATATCGGCAGACGAGTTAATGGAACTGATAGCGGAGCTTCCCCCGGGATTTCGGACGGTTTTCAATATGTTTGTCATAGAAGGCTACTCCCATAAAGAAATAGGAGATGCCTTAGGTATCACAGAAAGTACATCTCGTTCCCAATTGACCCGAGCCAAACGGCTGTTACAAAAAAAATTAGAAGAATTATAATAGATAATTGAAAAATAAAAAGGTTTATGCCTTGTAAAACAGAGAAAGATGAACAATAAAGATTTTGAACATCTTATACAGGAAAAATTAAAAGACCACGAAACAGAGGTTTCTGTAGGTTTATGGGAATCTATCGAAAAAGAACTGCCTCGTAAAAAAGTCTTTTCTTTACCTGTATTTATCAGATACGCAGCAGCATGTATCATTGTTGCCGTATGCTCTGTTACCGCTTATCTGTTTTTAGAACAATCGGATAAGATACAAATTGTTCAAAACCGACATTCTGCCATTCCTCAACAACAGCCTCCTAAAACAGAAGAACCGAATATACAAGAAGCTAAGGTTTCCCTGCCACACAAGCCCCTGATCACTCAGTCTAAAACGACTACTGAAAAAGAAAAAAATGTTCAGAAAGAATTATCAGAGAATGTGGTGATAAATGAATTTATTACACAACAACCGAATAATCAGGGGAAAGAGGAAAAACTGAGCAAGACTTTTCCTTCTGTTGTAAAAAAAGCAAATAACGAACAGAAAAGACATCCGGATAACATTTCCGAAGAAGAATACAATCGTAAACTAAAAGAATTTGAACAAGCAGGTCAAAAAGAGGTCTTGACAGAAACCAATTTCAATTCCCAAAAAAGAAACGGTTTTTCTCTCGGATTATTGGCTGCGAATGCTCTTCCGGGATCAAAAAATACGAATAACCAACCTCTGACAAGAAGTTCTTCGATTATGGGAGATGAGCTTAGTTTATTCTCGACTCCCGAACCGTTAAAGTTCACACATAAGACACCCATATCTGTCGGCTTGACTATTGAAAAACATCTCGGTAAGCATTGGGGAGTCGAAAGTGGTATAGTCTACACATTATTACGTTCAGACTACAAAACTCAATCATTAAGTCAAGAAGGAAAACAAGAATTACATTACATAGGTATACCTTTACAAGCGATATATCGCTTTGCCCGTGCGGGAAACTTTTCATTCTATGCTGCGGCAGGGCCTAAAATAGATTTCAATGTCAGCGGGCGCAGGACCGAAACTGCCAGAAACGGTATTGCATCCAGCAACGGGACAGAAGATATTCGAGATAAAAAACCGCAGTGGTCATTGCAACTCAGAGCCGGAGCAGCTTATGCATTTATTCCTCAATTAGAATTATATGCAGAACCATCAATGGCATATTACATTAATAATAAAAGCGATATTCCCGATTTATGGAAAGATAAACCCTTGAATTTCATTTTTCAAGTAGGTTTAAGAACAAACTTTTAACAGGAGTTTTTTGAGTTTTCAATAGAAAAGATCTTATACACACAAAATAAACGACAAAATAGATATGAATAAATTCTTAAAAACAGCCGGATTTACATTCTCGGTTTTATCTTTGGTATTGTTGACCGGATGCATCGGTGATAATGGTAATACGACACAATCTTCGGGAATAGGGACTATACAATTCTCAAACGGAGTTCCTTGTATCAATTTAGATAATCTGAATGCAAAAATTACAGGAAACGGCATCAGCGCAGAAGATCGGGGCAAACGCATCTACTGCGGTTATCTGATAGACTGGGATAATCAGCCTGATTCTCCTATAATACAAGCCGAGTTAAGTGACATTTCTATGTGGAATATAGAGGATTACACCTCATCTTCGGAAATAACCATTCAAGATAGCGATCCCTTGGTCAATATCGCTAATCTTTCTATTACGATGGAGGTTAATGATTATGGAGACAACATTATTACATTCAGAACTTTAACTTATAAAACCGCAGAAGGTGGAACAGCATCTTCTCTGAAACTGGTAGAAAAACAACCGGCTGAAGGAGAAGAAATCGATGCTAAAACTAAAACCGTCATGCTCATTTATGATGAAGGGACTGTAAATCAAGATGCAACTGAAGCGGCATGGAGATCATTCTATATTCCTAAAGAGGCCGGAATAACCAAACTCGTATTCCAATTTAAAAGCTCACAAAAACCTAACGGAGTATTTTCTGTAAAAGATGATGAAGGTAAAGTGATTGAGAATGCTTATTATACAGAATTATCTTATTCTACAGGTACGGAATCAACAACCACAGAATAAAGCACATAATTTCCATAACTTCCATAAAGTAACCCTGCAAAATTTTGGTTTTGCAGGGTTACTTGTTAAGAAAAGCTGAATGATTACAGTTCTTTAGAACTTACATAAATTTATTCGGATCAGATTTAATAGTTTCTTTCAAGTATAGTTTGTTACCTTTGCAAGGTGACAGCAGTTATCTGACAAATGAAAACGGAAAACAGACCGAAATAAAACACTCAAATGACCTGATAATATCTTTTTATCGGGAAAATTTAGAATAATCACTCTGTTTTTTGTTTTTGCAAAAGGTCTCTGATCTGTGTTAAAACCTGAACTTCCTCTGAAGGGGCTGGAGGTGTAGCCGGTTTTTCTTCTTTTTGCCGAGAAGTAAACTTCGCCATTAACTTAATCATGCAAAAAATAGCAAATGCTATAATCAGAAAATCGACACTTGCTTGAATAAAATTTCCATAATTCAGCTCTACAGCAGGAGTTAATACCTCTCCTGCAGCATTGACCTCAGCAGCATGTAACGTCAACTTCAAATCCGTAAAATTAATACCTCCGATCAATAAACCGACCACCGGCATAATTACATCAGAAACCGCAGACGATACAATTTTACCAAATGCACCACCGATAATGATACCGACAGCCATATCGACCACATTACCACGCATAGCAAACTGCTTAAAATCATTTACAAATTTCATTTTCATATTTTATCAAATTAGTATTATAAAAATCTTTCAAAATTTCAAGAACTCCGAAAATATCAATAAAACAAATATACAGATTATTCATAACATTGTTTATAAACCACTTATATTAAATTAAAGTTCATTTTTAATTTATTTTCCGATTTTAATCAAATTATAGCAATAAAACCAAACCTTTTTTCTACTTTTGTACGAAACAAAAGGGGTGCCCTAAAAGGCTGAGATTATACCCTATGAACCTGACGGATAATGCCGGCGTAGGAATTTGTTCATAGCATATATTATAAACTACATAGGGTCCTGCCTCTTTTGAGTTAAAACAAAACTCAAATCTAATTAGTTGAGCAAAGATGATTTATTATCCGAAATGTCTGACTATTGCAGGATCTGACAGTGGCGGCGGAGCCGGAATACAAGCCGATCTAAAAACCATGTCGGCAATTGGAGTGTACGGGATGTCTGTCATTACAGCTATTACTGCACAAAATACTTGTGGTGTAAAAGCTATACAGCCCATCGATTCTGATATTGTAACGGCACAATTAGAAGCAGTTCTGAGCGATATTGGAACAGATTCTATAAAAATAGGAATGTTACACTCCGTCAATATCATAAAAGCGGTCATTGAAATTTTGGACAAATATACCCCTCGTTATGTCGTCTTCGATCCGGTAATGGTATCGACAAGCGGGCATAAATTGATCGAAGATAATACCATCGATACTATTCGAGAAACAATGTTTTCCCGATCGACAATTATCACTCCTAATCTTGATGAAGCCTCACTATTAAGCAATATACCAATCTCGGAAGAGAAAGACATGTATAAAGCCGGGAAAAAATTATTGGAGAAAGGTTGCCACGCAGTTTTAATGAAAGGCGGGCATCTAAAAAGTAAGATAATGACCGATTTGTTAATTACAGCAGATGGAGAAGAATATATCTTTAAAGCTGAGAATATAACAACATCCAATACTCACGGAACTGGATGTACCCTATCCTCGGCTATAGCTTCTTATCTGGCATTGGGTCATACCTTATCCGATTCGGTAAAATTAGCAAAGCAGTTTGTTACTTCAGCCATAAAAACCGGCAGTAAAGTTACAACCGGCAAGGGACATGGTCCATTAAATCACTTTTTTGCCCCACAGCCCTTGCATATCCTAAAAAAGGGAGAAGACACATTCCACTGAACTCACAACAACAAAACAAATAGTAACAACCTAGACTTGAAATTAAACAAAACAGTGTATGAAAGTATTTTTGAATCACCAAGAAATCTGTGTAGGAAGCAGGGTCACACTACGAGATCTACTCGCGGGTCAGAGCATCACGTCAGACGGAGTAGCAGTAGCTGTCAATAACCGAATTATCAGTAAAGAAGATTGGCCTGATACCTTCTTAGCCAACGGCGATAAAGTTACGGTAATTCGGGCTACGTGTGGAGGCTGATTCGGTTCAGTTCCTTAAAATACGATTAATCTGAAGTTCGGTTCTCATTAGAAGAACCGAACTTTCCAAAAGATGCACACTACATGAAATTAGTAGGAATTACTCGACCGACTTTCTTTAAAGGAGAAGCAGACGCCATAACACTTTTGTTAGAGGGGGGACTCGATTTATTACATATACGTAAACCAGGTTCTTTGTCCGAAAATATTGCATCTCTATTGTCTGATATACCACCTCATCTGTATTCACAAATCGTTATTCACGATCATTTCGATTTAATCGAATCCTTTCCTTTAAAAGGCATTCATTTGAACAAACGCAATCCTGTATGTCCATCAATACACACAGGGTCGGTAAGCCGATCATGCCATTCAATAGAAGAACTCGATCATATCGAAGATATAGACTACTGCTTCCTCAGTCCTATATTCGACAGTATTTCCAAAAAAGGATACTCATCTGCTTTTTCTAAAGAAGAACTCGCTGATGCATCACGTAAAGGAATTATCAATTCAAAGGTCTATGCATTAGGAGGAATAACTCCCGAACATATTCCATTACTGCAAGAATTCGGTTTCGGAGGCGTTGCCGTACTCGGTTATTTATGGGAAGACATAACACTACATACTTTACAACATAGAATAAACATCTTAAAAAATTCAATCTGCTAACAAATCTGTTTATGTTACAATTCATTACCCATAGCAACGAAAAATACGATTATCTGACATCTGCAATCGAAGCCTTAAAAGGAGGATGCCACTGGATACAACTCCGAATGAAAAATATACCGGAACAGACCGTTATAGCAACAGCTCTACAACTAAAAGAATATTGTCGAAAATATAATGCAAAATTGATTCTCGATGATCATGTACAAGCGACATTGAAAACCGGAGCAGACGGAGTGCATTTAGGGAAAAACGATATGTCCCCATCTGATGCCAGAAAAATATTAGGGAACGGATATATTATCGGTGGAACAGCCAATACGCTCGATGATATCGAACGGCTAATAAAAGAAGGAGTCGATTATATCGGGTTAGGACCTTTTCGCTATACAGAAACAAAAAAAAATCTGAGCCCTATTTTAGGGATCGACGGTTATAAAAAAATACTTATGGCTTGTAAAGAAAAAGAGTATACAATACCCATCGTTGCGATAGGCGGAATTACCAAAAATGACATTCCTGAAATCATGTCAACCGGAGTCACAGGCATTGCTTTATCAGGAAGCATTCTGCGAGCAGAAAATCCTCAAGTCGAAACTCAATTGATTATAAATCTTATAAACAAGTATAACAATGAATAAATTAGTAATCGGAGGCAGGGAATTCAACTCCCGTCTTTTTGTAGGTACAGGCAAATTCAGTTCTAATCCGTTAATGGAAAAAGCGATCATCGCTTCAGGATCAGAGATGGTGACCGTTGCCATGAAACGTGTTGATATGCAAAATCCAGAAGATGATATCTTAGTCCATATCAATCGAGATCATATACAATTACTTCCGAATACATCGGGAGTCCGTGATGCAGAGGAGGCAGTACTTGCTGCACAATTAGCAAGAGAAGCATTCGGAACTAATTTTATAAAATTAGAAATACATCCCGATCCGAAATATTTATTACCAGACCCCATAGAAACACTGAAAGCAACTGAAGTGTTAGCGAAAATGGGGTTTGTCGTATTGCCTTACATTCAAGCCGATCCGGTACTATGCAAACGGTTAGAAGAAGCAGGTGCTGCTACTGTGATGCCTTTAGGTGCTCCTATCGGAACGAACAAAGGCATCATTACCCGGGATCTCATTGAAATTATCATAGAGCAAAGCAATATCCCTGTCGTTATAGATGCAGGTATCGGAGCTCCGTCACATGCTGCAGAAGCTATGGAGATGGGGGCAGATGCCGTACTTGTAAATACAGCAATCGCAATCGCAGGAAATCCTGAGCAAATGGCTTTAGCTTTCAAACAAGCCGTAGAAGCCGGACGGTTAGCTTATGAATCAGGACTCGGAGCTCAAAGACGTCATGCCGAAGCAAGCAGCCCCCTCACCTCTTTTCTAGATTAATTCACCTGATAAATAAAATACACGATATGAAACCTAAAAACGACATGAAAAATAGTTATCCGGGATCTGAAAAAATCTATGTACCCGGAAAATTATATAACATCCAGGTAGGCATGCGGAAAGTAAATTTGACCGATACAGTAAAAATCATTGACGGAAAACGGATCACAAGGCATAATGACCCCGTATATATTTACGATACCAGCGGAGCTTATACCGATCCGAAAATAGAAATAGATTTGGAAAAAGGATTGCCACGCTTGCGGGAATCATGGATTACAGAACGTAATGATGTCGAACGTCTTTCCGAAATTACATCCCAATACGGACGTTCCCGCACGGCAGATAAATCTTTAGATCCGATTCGTTTCAAAAATGTACAACTGCCCTATCGTGCCAAAAAAGGAAAAGAAATTACTCAGATGTACTATGCCAAAAAAGGGATTATTACCCCGGAAATGGAATATGTGGCTATCCGAGAAAATCTACAAAACGAGATGCTTGGTATAAAAAGCCATATTACTCCGGAATTTGTCAGAGATGAAATTGCCGCCGGACGGGCTATTATCCCTGCAAATATCAACCATCCCGAAGCCGAGCCGATGATTATCGGCAGAAATTTCTTAGTAAAACTAAATACGAATATCGGTAACTCGGCACTCTCTTCTGGTATTGAAGAAGAAGTCGACAAAGCGTTATGGAGTTGTCGCTGGGGAGGAGATACTTTAATGGATTTGTCTACCGGAGATAATATTCATGAGACACGAGAATGGATCATTCGCAATTGTCCTGTTCCGATGGGAACTGTTCCTATCTATCAAGCTCTCGAAAAAGTAAACGGAAAAGCCGAAGACCTCACATGGGAAATTTATAAGGACACTTTAATCGAACAATGCGAACAAGGTGTAGATTATTTCACTATACACGCAGGAGTATTAAAAGCTCATGCCGAACTTGTCGGAGAACGACTCACAGGAATCGTATCACGTGGAGGTTCTATTATGACAAAATGGTGCATAAGTCATAATCAGGAAAATTTCCTATACACCCATTTCGACGAAATCTGTGAAATCGTGAAACAGTATGATGTTGCTTTGTCCTTAGGTGACGGCATGCGCCCCGGATCGATACATGATGCCAACGACAGGTCACAATTCCTCGAATTAGATGTACTTGGAGAATTAACCCAAAAAGCATGGGCTCATAATGTACAAGTCATTATCGAAGGTCCGGGACATGTTCCCATGCAAAAAATCAGAGAAAATATGGACAAGCAACTGACATCATGCCATGAAGCACCCTTTTACACGTTAGGACCGTTGACTACCGATATCGCTCCAGGATATGATCATATAACGTCTGCTATCGGAGCCGCAATGATCGCATGGTACGGTACAGCAATGATCTGCTATGTAACTCCTAAAGAACATTTAGGTCTCCCCAATCGCGAGGATGTACGTAATGGCGTTATCGCATATAAGATCGCAGCTCACGCAGCAGATATAGCCAAAGGTCATCCGGGTGCTCAGGTACGGGACGATGCACTGAGCAAAGCCCGTTTCGAATTCCGCTGGAAAGACCAATTTAACCTTTCTTTAGATCCGGAAAGAGCATTAGAGTATTATAAAGAAGGCTCAAAAAATGACGGAGAATATTGCACGATGTGCGGTCCGAATTTTTGTGCCATGCGCATCAGTCAAAACTTAAACGACTGTACAAAATAAATATAAATGGAAAAAGTAACCGATTTTCGCCGATTGTTATTAGAGTCCTTGTCACGCAAGATTATCGATCAGATTGTCATTTCTGTTTCGCGCCGTCCACAAGAGTTTATTCCGTTAATACAATTAACTAAAGACAGCGAAATAAAAATTGCATGGCGAGCAACTTGGGCATGTGAAAAGTTATGTAAAATGTATCCTGAATGGTTCGTCCCCTATTACGAACAATTGATACAGGAACTCCCGGACTCTCCTCACGACGGAATAAAGCGGTTGCGACTGTCTATATTATATCAATTGCCGGTAACGGGGGATTTCCCTGTTACCCTTTTCGATTATTGTATCAATCATATGCTATCTCCCGGTGAAAGCATTGCGGTACAGGCTCTTTACATGAAATTAGCCTATAAATTGTGTATGCAAGAACAGGAGTTATTACGTGAACTAAAAGTTTATCTGGAGAATGCCGAACCGGAATATTATTCGGTTGGTGTACGATGTACCCGAAAAAACATTCTCAAAAGAATCAATTCATTGCATAAAAAAGAAAAATAAGTATATGTTATTTTCTGAAGAATTAGAAAAATATTCATGGGATGAGATCACACAACAGATCTATGCCAAAACAGATGCCGATGTAGAAAGAGCTTTAAATAAAAAGCATTTGCAAATAGACGATTTTATGGCGCTAATTTCTCCGGCAGCAGATAAATATCTTGAAAAAATGGCATTTCTAAGCCGCATGTACACCCAACAACGTTTCGGTAA
This sequence comes from Coprobacter sp., assembly GCF_982436375.1. Classification (NCBI taxonomy): domain Bacteria; kingdom Pseudomonadati; phylum Bacteroidota; class Bacteroidia; order Bacteroidales; family Barnesiellaceae; genus Coprobacter; species Coprobacter sp. The sequence continues at coordinate 9,306 of NZ_CEWDCG010000038.1, forward strand.
AACGATACAAATGTATGTACCTTTATACATTACAAATTCCTGCACAAATCATTGTGTGTACTGCGGATTTCAACATGATAACCCGATAAAACGAGTCATATTGAAGGATGAAGAAATTGTCAACGAATGCAAGGCCATACGCAGAATCGGGCCATTTGAAAATTTATTGATAGTGACAGGAGAAAATCCCCGTGACGCAGGTGTCGATTATCTTGAAAACGCTTTACGGCTTGCCCGCCCTTATTTTTCGAATTTGACAATAGAAGTAATGCCTCTGAAAAGCGAAGAATACTATCGACTGACCCGATCAGGGTTAAATGGTGTGGTATGCTTTCAAGAAACTTATAACAAAGATCGTTATAAGGTATATCATCCCAAAGGAATGAAATCGAAATTCGAGTGGAGAGTAAACGGGTTTGACCGCATGGGGCAAGCAGGAGTCCATAAAATCGGAATGGGCGTATTGATCGGACTGGAAGATTGGCGTACCGACACGACTATGATGGCCATACATTTACAATATCTGAGAAAACACTACTGGAAAACGAAATATAGTGTAAATTTTCCGCGTATGCGTCCCTCTGAAGGACATTTCCAGCCGAATGTAGTAATGACCGACAGACAACTGGCTCAACTGATTTTTGCGTATCGTATCTTCGATCATGATGTCGATATATCGATTTCTACACGAGAAAGCCCCAACTTCAGGAACAATATTACGACTCTTGGTGTCACATCGATGAGCGCAGGGTCAAAAACCGAACCGGGTGGATATTTTACTTATCCTCAAGCTTTGGAACAATTCGCAGTCAGTGACGAAAGATCCCCCGAAGAGGTCGAAAAAGCGATCAAACAGCAAGGATATGAAGTTGTATGGAAAGATTGGGATGAGATATTCGATAGATAAATTAAACGAATATGGAACGCTATAGCCGTCAAATTATGCTTCCCGAAATCGGGAACGAAGGACAAAAGAAACTTTCTGAAGCATCGGTACTATTAGTGGGTGTAGGAGGATTGGGTTCTCCTATATCTCTTTATCTTACAGGAGCAGGAATAGGACGTATCGGATTAATCGATGCCGATGTTGTTTCAGAAAGTAATTTACAACGACAAGTGCTATACACCGAACAAGAAATAGGATTACCGAAAGTAGAATGTGCGAAACGTCGCCTTCAGGCTCTGTCAGGAAATATACAAATCGATACATATCAAGAGTTTTTTTCAGAAAAAAATGCGATGAGTTTAGTCGAGAAATATGATCTGGTTATAGACGGGTGCGATAACTTCGCTACACGTTATCTGATAAACGACTGTTGTGTTGCAGCAGGAAAGCCTTATATATACGGAACAATCGGAGAATTTTTCGGTCAAGCGTCCGTATTCAATTATCAAGGTGGTATGACTTACCGAGATCTTTACCCCGACGAACAAGAACTGACCTCTAAGCCCCGCACAATAAACGGTGTCATAGGTGTAGTCCCCGGTATTATCGGATGTATAGAAGCTTCAGAAACCATTAAAGTGATCACCGGATGCGGAAAACCGTTACGTAACCGGCTGTTTACAATAGATGTCCTTTCTATGCAATCTGAAATATTGGAATTTTGATATTCTTTCATACAAAAAATCATCCTGCTCCGCTATTTGGAACGGGATGATTTTATTTTTATCTTCGCCTCGAATATACAAATTAGATTTTCTCCTCTATGAAAAAAATTTTTCTTTTTATTCTATTGCTTTTTTCTTCTTCTTTCTTTTCTACAAAGGCAGATGAAGGAATGTGGGTACTCCCTCTCTTAAACCAACAAAACATATCACAAATGAAAGGTCTCGGATTAGACATCTGTGCCGAAGACATTTACCATCCGGACTCCACATCTCTGAAAGATGCCGTTGTGATTTTCGGAAGAGGTTGTACCGGGGAAGTCATATCCCCCAACGGGTTGATTTTGACTAACCATCATTGCGGATATAGTTACATACAGCAACATAGTTCTGTCGACAACGATCTGTTGACCAACGGGTTCTGGGCTAAAAACAGAGAAGAAGAACTCCCCAATCCCGGACTGACCGTCACATTTATCGACAAAATAGAAGACGTAACGGCTTATGTTCAATACGAGATAAAAAAAGATACGTCAAAACAAGAGTTGAATTATTTGTCTGCATCATATTTGAATAATCTTGCAGAAAAGAGAATCGGCAAAGATTTTTTAAAAAAACATCCGGGAATCGAAGTTACGATAAAACCGTTCTATGGCGGAAATCAATACTACATGTTCACCCAAAAAGTTTATTCGGACGTGCGAATGGTAGCAGCGCCACCTTCTTCTATCGGCAAATTCGGTGCAGATACGGACAATTGGATGTGGCCTCGTCATACAGGGGATTTTTCTATATTCAGAGTATATGCCGACAGTACGGGTAATCCAGCCCCGTATTCTGAAAAAAACATTCCCTTAAGACCTAAAAAATATTTCAATCTTTCGACACAAGGTATTCAAGAAAATGATTTTGTCATGCTCATGGGCTTTCCGGGACGTACTAATCATTACTATACTCCGGCCGAAGTCATCGAACGACGAGACATAGAAAATAGCATTCGAGTCGAGGTACGAGACCTTCGTCAACAATTAATGTTGGAAGAAATGTTGAAAGATCCGAAAATACGCATTCAATATTCCGGAAAATATGCCAATTCTACCAATAGTTATAAAAGCAGTAAAGGAATGAACAAAATGATAAACCAGCAGCAACTTGTAACTCTTAAGGAGAAAGAGCAACAACAGTTGTTGGAATGGAGCAAACAAAACGACAAACCGGAATATAAACAGGCCGCAGAAGATATAGCAACGATTGTCAATAACAGAGCCAATCTAAAAAAACGCATGCAATATCTCAATGAAGCTCTATTTATCGGCATTGAATTCAGTCGGGTTCCTACGCATCAAAGTTTAATTGAAAAAATGAAAAAATCCGGAAAGAAAATTTTTCCGGACTCGGCTATGCAGATCATAAATAAAGGGTACTCTAATTTCCGAAATAAAGATTACGCACCTGAAGTAGACAAGAAAATCGCAAAAGCATTATTGAAACTATATGCTGAAAAAATATCTCCGGAAAAGCGTCCGACATTCTTTAAAACAATAGACAAAAAATATAACGGAAATATCGATAGGTATGTCGATGAATTATTTGAAAAATCGATATATGGTAATCCCTCCCAATATGAAAAATTCAAAAAACATCCATCCGTTAAGGTTTTAGAACAGGACTGCATGATCGCTTTTGCCCGATCAATACGAGATGAAGCAAAAAATATTTCAAAAGCGCTAAAGCAAGATGAGAAAAAAATAGCTAATGCTCAACGCACCTACATCAAAGGTATTTTAGAAATGAACGGGGATAAACCCAATTATCCGGATGCAAATTTCACTATCCGGTTAACTTACGGAAACGTATCTCCGTTAAATCCGGCAGACGGAATTTCTTGTCGTTATTATACTACTTTAGACGGAGTTATGGAAAAGGAAGATCCCGACAACTGGGAATTCGTGGTGTCGCCTCGTCTAAAAGAATTATACAAGAAAAAAGACTTCGGGAATTATAGTCGAACAGACGGTTCTATGCCTGTAAATTTTATTGCAAACACTCACACGACAGGAGGAAACTCGGGAAGTCCTGTAATGAACTCAAAAGGAGAGCTTGTCGGTATCGGATTCGACCGGAATTGGGAGGGTATAACCGGAGACATTCAATATCAAAAAACTTATCAACGCACCATTTGTACAGATATAAGATATATATTATTTATCATCGATAAATATGCAAATGCGTCCCACTTGATAGAAGAACTGAACATAATAAGATAAAAACACCTAAAACAAAATTAATAATAGAAAGATGAAAAAATTATTTTTAGGTATCTTGGCTTTAGGAATATTCCAAAGCACATACGCTCAAAGTTTAGAAAAAATGCAATGGTTCAACGAACCTGAAAAATGGGAAATAAAAGATAATGCCCTCACCATGTTCGTCACACCGCAATGCGACTATTGGAGAATATCTCATTACGGTTTCACAGTCGATGATGCGCCCTTTTATTATGCAACTTATGGCGGAGAATTCGAGGTAAAAGTAAAAATTACAGGTGATTATAAAAGCAGGTTCGATCAAATGGGACTTATGCTCCGCATCGATCATGAAAACTACATCAAAGCCGGAGTTGAATTTGTCGATGGAAAATTCAATTTAAGTACCGTAGTAACACATAAAACAAGTGATTGGAGTGTGATTACATTAGACAAAACACCGGATTTTGTGTGGATAAAAGCCGTCAGACGTCTCGACGCTGTAGAAATATTCTATTCGTATGACGATAAAACTTATACGATGATGAGGAACGCTCATTTACAAGATAATACTCCTGTCATGGTCGGATTAATGGCCGCCAGTCCGGACGGAAACGGTTTCGATGCAAAATTTGAATATTTTAAAGTAAAGCATCTACCCGACCAACGTCGTTTAAAATGGTTGGAAAATAACAAATAAAACCATCTCTGACATGAGCCTGCTTAAATTTCTTTTCCAGAAAATTTAAACATCGGGAGTAAATAAAAGCAGCCGTTATTATTCCTATAATAATAACGGCTGTCATTTTAATATTTGCTTAACTTTCTATCTCACTCAGTTCAAGCCAACGCATTGTTTTCTCATCGATCTCATCGATAAGTACACTAATTCTTTTCGATTTTTCTAACAATTCATCATTAGAAAGAGTCCCTGAACTAAGTTCTACTTCAAGATTCGATTTTTCCTCTTCCAATCGGGGAATCAATATTTCCAGCTCCTCAAATTCCCTTTTTTCCTTAAAAGATAGACGACGCTTCGATGTCGTCGTTACTTCACGTATTTGCTTCGCTTCATTCTTCGTTTTTTTATTTTTCTCGGAAACTTCCAGTTTTTTTTGTTCCTCCATTAAATTCTTCCATTCTCTATAATCACTATAATTTCCCGGAAAATCCTTTAGTTCTCCATTACCCTTAAAAACCATCAGGTGATCAACAACCTTATCCATAAAATAACGATCATGGGAAACTACAATAACACATCCTTTAAACGATCTGAGATATTCCTCAAGAATGTTCAAGGTAACAATATCAAGATCATTTGTCGGCTCGTCCAAAACTAAAAAATTAGGATTGTTGATCAACACCGTGCAGAGATAAAGTCTCCTTTTCTCTCCCCCACTCAATTTATAGATATAGTTGTATTGTGTTTCGGGTGTAAAAAGAAAATGTTGTAAAAACTGAGATGCAGATAAACGTCGCCCATCTCCCAATGATATTTCTTCTGCTATATTGCGTACGGCATCTATTACTTTCATCTGCTCGTCAAACTGCAACCCGTCTTGACTGTAATAACCAAAACGTACAGTCTCCCCAATTTCTATTTCTCCACTATCAGGTTGCAATTGTCCCATCAGCATTTTAATAAACGAAGACTTTCCCGCTCCGTTATTTCCGATAATACCCATTTTTTCATAACGGGCAAAAATATAATTGAAATCTTCCAAGATTTTCACATCTCCAAATCGTTTTGAAAGATGCTTTGCTTCAAATATTTTCGATCCGATATAAGATGACTTTACATCGAGCTTGACATTTCCCATATCATGCTCCTGTTTGGCTTTCTTTTCAAGTTCATAAAAAGCATCTATACGATATTTAGCTTTGGAACCCCGAGCTTGAGGCTGACGACGCATCCAGTCAAGTTCGGTTCGCAACAGATTATTCGCACGGGCAACCTCTGCATTCTGCGCATCGATACGTTCTTGCCTTTTCTCCAAATAATAACTATAATTACCATTATATGAGTATAAAGACCGTTTGTCAATCTCCATAATCGAACTACAAACTCGATCCAAAAAATAACGGTCGTGAGTAACCATCAGCAGAGTAATGTTATTACGCTTCAAATATTCTTCGAGCCATTCTGTCATTTCCAAATCGAGATGATTGGTCGGTTCATCCAAAATTAACAGCTGAGGCTCTGAAATAAGAACATTTGCCAAAGCCACCCTTTTTAGCTGTCCTCCCGACAAATGTTCTATCTTCTGATCAAAATTATTAATTTTCAGTTGCGAAAGAATTTGTTTTGCCCTGTATTCATAGTCCCACGCTTTCAGGAGGTCCATCTGTTCTACCAATTCCTCTATACGGCCGGAATCTCCCGACATCAAAGCTTCTTCGTATGCCGATATAACACCCACAACCTCACTATCGCTATGAAAACAGGCTTCGAGAACTGTTATATCCTCGGGAAAATGAGGATCTTGAGGTAGATAACCAATACGCAAATCCCTACGATAGACAACATTACCGGAGTCATAATCTTCTTTTCCCGTAATGATATTCAATAACGTAGTCTTTCCCGTTCCGTTTTTCGCAATCAAACCGATACGATCCCCTTCAAAAATCCCGAAAGTGAGATTCTCGAACAATACCAAATCTCCAAAAGATTTAGTCAATCCTTCTACCTGTAAAAAACTTATCATTCTTCTCAATCTTCTTTTAATGGGATAAAGGTAATCATTATTCGACATATTCTGGAGATTTGTTCGAAGTTATATTTAAAACAACAGGTCGGAAGAAAATGCAAAAAAAGAACCGACCAGATTACTTTATCAGAAAATTCTGACAGATTATCAATATATAATATAGGTGAAAAAAGTATGATCGAACAAAACAAATTTCCTAAAATCCTTTATTTTTGTAACAGACTTACTAATAGATTTCATGAATAAAAGGAAAATATTAATTATCGAGGATGACATAACATTTGCTCTAATGCTGAAAACATGGCTTTCTCGCAAAGGTTTCGATGTAACTCATACCGGAAATGTGGCTGATGCTCAGAAACAATTATCCAAAGGAGAGTTCGATCTAATACTATCTGACCTCCGATTACCGGATCAAGAAGGAATAATGCTGCTAGCTTGGCTAAAAAAGCAAAATTTTCCCGTCCCCCCTTTTATCATAATGACGAGTTATGCTGATATACAATCGGCGGTGCTGGCAATGAAATCAGGAGCATCAGATTATATTGCCAAACCTTTTAATCCAGAAGCATTACTAATCAAAATAAACGAGTTATTACAGCAAAAAACAGAATTATCTCCGGTCAATAACCATCAAAATGAATCTTCAGCTAAAGCTCCTGCCCCTCCACGATTCATGGAAGGGAAAAGCGAGCAGGCTCGTCAATTATACGAATATATTCGTCTGGTAGCTCCGACAGACATGTCTGTTCTTGTAAACGGAGCAAGCGGCACAGGGAAAGAACATATTGCACAAGAAATACACCAACTAAGTAAGCGCAAGGATAAACCGTTCATTGCGATCGATTGTGGAGCTATACCTCGAGAATTGGCTGCATCTGAATTTTTCGGACATGTCAAAGGATCTTTTACCGGAGCTTTAACAGATAAGACAGGAGCTTTTGTAGCCGCACAAGGTGGTACTCTATTTTTGGATGAAATCGGAAATCTTAGCTATGAAGTGCAAGTACAACTCCTGCGGGCGTTACAAGAAAGAAAGATAAAACCGATAGGTAGTAATCAAGAAATAACAGTCGATATACGTTTGGTTACAGCAACGAACGAAAATTTAGAAGAGGCTATTAATAAAGGTAATTTCAGAGAAGATCTATATCACAGGATCAACGAATTTACTTTGCGTATCCCGACATTGAAAGAACGCCAAGATGATATTCTTTTATTTGCTGATCTATTCTTAGATCAGGCAAATCAAGAATTGGGGAAACATGTAATAGGGTTTACTTCCGAATGTTCTGCTATCTTTTTACAATACAGTTGGCCGGGAAATCTACGCCAGATAAAAAACGTTATAAAACGGGCAGCTCTACTTGCATCGACAGACTATATTTCTTTATCTGAACTTCCACCAGAAATATACGAACATTCGGAAACCAAAACAGCAATGCCATTACGAAATGAAACAACAGAAAAGATCTTAATAAAAGAAGCATTAGAAAAAACAGGAAATAATAAATCCAAAGCTGCACGGCTACTTCAAATAGACAGAAAAACTTTATATAACAAATTGAAATTATACGGGCTCGAATAGTCTCCATTATCAATAATGGAAAGTGTAAATTGATTGTATATTTTACACTTATCTATCGTTTTATTATGAATTTAACATATATTATATATAAATCAACTATTTGGACAAAACTTTTCTCTTTTTCAAGAAGGAAGTTTAAAGAAAAAGCCTACCTTTGCAAAGATGGAATATAAGTAGAAGGTCAAGAGTTACCTTCTTACCAATCTTGTTATCCTTCTAAATACCTAAAACACACAAAAAACGCCGACACTATCCGTTACGATTGCAAGGCTCCTAAACATTCGGTCGGGAATGTATAGTCTTGCCGAGAGTAAAAACTCTCAGCCCTCTCTTTCACCATATATT
>NZ_CEWDCG010000039.1:0-17749 GCF_982436375.1 Coprobacter sp.
ATATTACAGCAAAACAATCCGAATAAGGTAAATAGAATTTTGTGGTTCATCTTATTATATGTTTTGTGTTCGTCCGTGAAAATATTTCTCTTTAAGTGTTTCGACAACATAAATAGATGTAGACAGCTTTTTTATAGATAAAATGCTTGTTTGTTTTTTATATGATAAAGAAAAGCGGAGAATAAAATTTATTTCTCCGCTTTTCCTTTATCACTTGTTTTTAACAGAATCAAATTGTGATACCGATAATTCCTTTATCGGAACTTTCAATGAAATTGATCAAATATTTGATTGCCGGACTTTCAGGAATCAATTCCTTGATTCTGAGAAGAGCATTCTCGAGGCTTGTGCCGCATTGGTATATTTGACGATATGCTTTCGCAATATCATCTACTATATTGTCCTTAAATCCTCCGGCTTTAGACATCAATACCGCATTGATTCCATAATAAGTAATCGGATTGTGAGCAGCGACAATAAAAGGAGGTACATCTTTGTTGGCACGGCAACCGTCCCGTAAAAGTGACCAGCTACCTACATGGCATCCGTGTTTCAAAATAACGCCGCTTCCTAATATTGCTTTATCATCGAGTTTACAATTTCCTGCGGTTTTAGTACCATTTCCTAAGATACAGTCATTCCCGATATAGGTATCATGGGCGATATGTACACCTTCCAGTAGAAAGTTTCCATTACCAATAACAGTACTATCTCCTTTATTGGTTGCACGGTTGATAATGACTTTTTCCCGAATTGTATTATTGTCTCCGATGATCAAAAGAGTTTCATCACCTTTGAATTTAAAATCCTGAGGTGCAGCTCCGACAATTGCAGTTTGGTAAATAATATTATTATTACCCATACGAGTTCCATTCAGGATACTGGCATAAGGCATAATCGTACAATTGTCACCGATCTCTACATTTTTATCGATGTACGCAAACGGATGAATAGTGACATTTTTCCCGATTTTTGCGCTTGAATCGATATAAGCTAATGGACTAATCATATTACATGGAATTTAGGGTTAATTTATTCTGTTCGTCCTCCACCTAAGGCGTGGTATAAATTTACGACAGCTTGTATGCGTTGGAACTCATCCGATATTCCGGATAATTGGGCGCTTAACAATGATTGCTGTGCCGTAAGAACTTCTAGATAAGTAGAAGTTCCTAAAGTTAGCAATTGTTGTGTATATTCGACCGATTTTTCTAAGGAATTTATCTGTTTTTCCCGTTGGATGGCCTTCTCGTTAGCTGCTTGATATTGGTAGAGGGCATTGCTGACTTCACTTCCTGCATTTAGTATAGATTGTTGGAAGTTGAGGGCTGCGATCTCTTGTTGAGCTTTAGCTGCTTTAAGTCTTGCTAAATTGGCGCCCCGATATAATAGCGGTTGAGTCAGCGTTCCAAGAGCAGACATGATCATTTTAGGAACATCGAAAATCGGCATTCCCGTAACGCTGTTTGTCCATCCTAATGTCCCCGTTATAGAAATTTGCGGATAGAAAGCCGATCGCGCTTGATTTGTACTGTAATAAGCTCCGGCAAGCGACATTTCTGCGGCTTTTACATCGGGTCGGTTAGCTAATAGCTGTATAGGAACTCCGGAATTAAGTACTTCGGGAAGTTTTTGTTCTTCTAACGTTCCTCTTTTGATTTTCTGAGGAGCTTCTTTAAGGACTAGAGAGAGCGTGTTTTCTATTTCCCTGATCTGCTGTTTCAAATCAGATATTGAGGCTTTAATCATATAACTGTTAGCTTCGCTCTGTACAATTGCCGCCTCATTGACCATTCCGGCTTCTTTCATCGACCGCATGGTCTCGATACTTTTATCCCAGATGATAGAAGTTTCTTCAGTTATAGCCAATTGTTTGTCCAACATCAGTAATGTGTAGTAGCAGTTTGCGATTGTTGCTATTACCTGTGTTTGTACAGCCTGTTTGTAAGCTTTACTTTGTAATAAAGCTACTTTGGCGCCTCGCTTTGAATTAAGAAGTTTCCCGAACAAGTCGACCTCCCAGCTTGCAGATATAGGGAGCGTATAAGTCCAGCTTCTTTTAGATCCTTCTAAATGGCTGACTCCTCCTTGTGGTGCAATTGCAAGAGAAGGAGCATAAGCCATCCTTGCCGACAAGAGTCCCGCTTCAGCAGCTTTTACGTTTTGTATTGCACTTTGTAGATCTGTATTTTGTTCTAACCCTAATCGGATGAGAGCTTGTAATTGGGGATCGGTGAAGACTTGTTCCCAAGGTAAGTTGCCCATGTTGGTCGTATCCGAAGCGAGAGTATCGTTATCTGATACCGGATCTCGATACAACCCTTGTGTGTCCACTTCAGGACGATCATAGGATTTATATATGTGACAGCTACTCATCATGGCTGCCAGACATACAGTATATAAAATTATTTGTTTCTTCATTTTCTTTTCTTTAATGTGAAAACCTTTATTTGGTATATTGTTCAATCTCTGCCTCGATCTCGCTGTTATCCGTATCGTGCCATTCGATAGGTTTGAATTTTTCCTGTATTATTTCAAATATAACGAAAAGAGCAGGTACGATAAAGATCTGACAAACCATACCGATGAACATACCGCCTACAGCTCCTGTTCCCAGCGTACTGTTTCCATTTGCACCTACACCGTGAGCGAACATCATAGGAAGAAGCCCTATAACCATTGCCAAGGAGGTCATAAGAATAGGACGTAAACGGGCTGCTGCTCCTTGTATCGCAGAATCGACGATACTCATACCCGTTTTTCTACGGTCAAGAGCAAATTCGACGATAAGAATGGCATTCTTTGCCAACAATCCGACCAACATGATTAAAGCGATTTGCAGATAAATATTGTTTTCTACACTCATCATTTGGGCGAAAATAAAACTTCCCGCTAATCCGAACGGTATAGAAAGTATTACTGCCAACGGAAGAATATAACTTTCATATTGGGCACTCAATAACAGATATACGAAAACAAGACATAAAGCAAAGATTATTACAGTGGTATTAGCTCCTGTACTTTGTTCTTCCCTCGTTATACCAGAGAATTCGTATCCATATCCGACAGGTAATGTTTCTGCGGCGACTTCTTCTATAACCTTGATTGCATCTCCTGAGCTGACTCCGGGAACAGGAGATCCGTTTACTTTCATAGAAGTGTACATGTTGAAACGTGTGATATTATCCGGGCCGTATACTTTCTTTAATGTTACGAATTGAGTGATCGGAGCCATTTCGTTACCGTTGCGCACTTTGATGCTATTTAGTGTTTCCGGACTGATACGACTTTGCGGATCGGCTTGAATCATAACACGGTATAATTTACCGAAACGGTTGAAGTTTGAGGAATACAAACCTCCGTAATATCCCTGTAATGTAATGAGAATATCTCTTGGGCTGATACCGGCTTGTTTACATTTGGCGGCATCGATATCGATCATATATTGAGGGAATACCGGACTGAATGATGTTTGTGCGGCTGCAATTTCCGGACGTGCGTTCAGTTTAGCGAGGAAATTTTGTGCGATTTTAAAGAAATCGTTCAGGTCTCCTCCGGTTTTGTCTTGTAAATTGAACTCGAAACCGCTACTTACTCCATAACCCGGAATCATAGGGGGAGCGAAGAAGAGGATCTGTCCTTCATTAAAAGCTTGAGCGGATTTTCCGTATAGCATTTTGATAATGTTATCAGAACTTTCTTCTGCACTGCGTTCTTTCCAGTCTTTTAATTTGACGATGATTGATCCATAAGAATTTCCCTGCCCGGCTACAAAGTTATATCCCGTAATTTGAGTTCGTCCTTTTACGGCAGGGATAGCAGCGATTATACTGTCTACTTTTTGCATCATGGCATCGGTACGTTCCATAGATGTTCCGGGAGGCATAGATGCCATGGCGAAAATAGTTCCGGTATCTTCATTTGGAACCAAACCAGTCGGTGTAGATTTCATTAAGAAAAACAGCACTATAACACTGGCAATTACTGTTCCCATAGAAAGCCATTTATGGTTTATAAAGAACGAAGTCTGACGTTTGTATTTTTTAAGTACGATGTCGTATGCCGTGTTGAAAGAAGTGTGAAAACGGTCTATTAGACTCATTTTCTTTTCTCCTTCTTTCTGATGAGGTTTCAGAAACAAAGCACATAATGCCGGACTAAGAGTCAATGCATTGATAGCTGAGAACCCGATAGCTATGGCCATAGTCAATCCGAATTGGCGGTAGAAAGTTCCGGATGTACCTCCCATGAAACTTACAGGAATAAACACGGACATCATTACCAATGTAATAGAAACGATAGCGCCACCTAATTCACTCATAGCGTCGATGGAAGCTTTACGGGATGATTTATATCCCTGGTCGAGTTTCGCATGGACGCCCTCGACGACGACTATCGCATCATCGACGACTATCGCAATGGCAAGCACCATAGCACATAGAGTCAACAAGTTCAAACTGAATCCGATCAGGTACAAAGCAAAGAATGTTCCGATGAGGGCTACCGGAATAGCAATAGCCGGAATCAATGTAGAACGGAAGTCTTGTAAGAATATGTATACTACAAAGAATACGAGAATAAACGCTTCGACTAAAGTCTTGATAACCTCTTCGATAGAGGCGAAAAGGAAGTCATTGGCATTTAATAATACTTCGGTTTTTATTCCTGCCGGGAATTGTTTTTCCGCTTGGGCAAGATAGGCTTCTATGTCTTTGATGATCTGGGTTGCATTCGATCCGGCGGTTTGGAAAATAATAGAGGTTACACCCGTATGACCGTTAACGCGGTTATTAAAACCATAAGTCAATCGGCCAAGTTCAATTGTAGCAATATCTTTTAACCGTAAGATTTCTCCGTTTTCAGTAGCTTTGATAACGATGTCTCCAAACTCTTCTTCAGTTTGTAAACGCCCTTTATATCGCATCACATATTGGAACGATTGGTCTCCGTTTTCACCGAACTGACCGGGAGCGGCCTCTATATTTTGTTCTGCTAAGGCGGCAGATACATCGGTCGGCATCAATTTATATTGTGCCATGACATCCGGTTTCAGCCAAATACGCATAGAGTAGTCTGCACCCATTACCATTGCATCTCCGACACCGGGAATACGTTTTACTTCAGGTATAATGTTGATATTTGCGTAGTTTTCAAGGAATTTTATATCATATTGGTCATCCTCACTATAAATAGCGAATCCCAACAACATACTGGTTTGGCGTTTCTGTGTCGTCACACCGATTTGAGTAACTTCTGCAGGTAAGAATCCTTGCGCTTTGGTAACACGGTTTTGTACGTTTACCGCAGCCATGTCGGGATCTGTGCCTTGTTTGAAGTAAACATCAATGCCTGCATCTCCGTTATTTGAGGCGGTAGACGTCATGTACATCATGTTTTCCACTCCATTGATTTGTTCTTCCAGAGGGGCGATCACACTGTTCAGTACCGTTTGTGCATTAGCACCCGTATAAGTTGCGGATACGTGTATGGTAGGAGGGGCAATATCCGGATATTGCGTGATAGGCAGGGATACCAACCCTAATATTCCCAAAATGACTATCAAAATGGAAATAACCGTCGAAAGCACAGGGCGGTTTATAAATTTATCTAGCTTCATATCTTTATATACTGTTTATGAATTTATTATTTATTTTTCCCGGCAGTTTGTGTTTGTGTCATTGCTTTCAGTTTAGCAGCAGCTTCTTCGGGTGAGATCGGTTTTATTTGAGCACCGTCTTTTAGTGTTCCTGCGCCTTCAAGAACGATTCTGTCTCCTGCTTTTAGTCCTGATGTTACTACAAAGTTTTTTCCGTCATTTACATTCAGTATCTTTATTTCCGTGTTTTTTACGGTAGAGTCATCTTGTACGATATACACAAATCGTTTATCTTGCATTTCGTATGTCGCAGCTTGTGGAACTAAGATGGCAGAATCGAGCTTTATCGGAACAAGTATGTCTCCCGTATTCCCGCTACGAAGCAACTGGTCGGGGTTTGGGAATGCTGCACGCAAGTTGGAAGTCCCTGTTGACTGATCTATAATTCCACTGATTGTGGCGATTTTCCCTTTTTGATTATACAAAGTTCCATCAGATAATTTTAGTTGAACTTCCGGAAGATTTTGTACTAAGTTGTTTGCTCCATGTTCACGTGCCAATTCGAGAATTTGCTTTTCGTTTAATGAGAAATAGGCAAACATCTCAGAGTTATCGGAAACGGTTGTCAATGGAGTTACCGAACCAGGGCTCACTAAACTTCCCACACGCAAGGGAATCGTTCCGACAACACCGTTAGACGGACTGACAACTTTAGTATATGATAAATTCTGTTTGGCATTGATTAATTGGGCTTTTGCTTGCGCCAGCGCTGCTTTTTGAGTGGCTAAAGTGTTGAATGCCATTTGTTTGTCATATTCGCTGATAATGTTCTTTTTTGCCAGTTCCGCTTTGTTGTCTGCCGTTAGTTGGGCTGTAGCTACATTAGCTTCAGCAACTTTAACTGCTGCTTCGGCAACTTTAACTGCTTCTTGATATTGGACGGGATCTATCACGAATAGAAGTTGTCCTTTATGAACGGTTGCACCTTCATCTACACAAAGTTGTGTAATGAATCCGCTGACATTAGGTCTGATTTCTATATCCTGACGACCTTTGATTGTTGCCGGATAGGAAGTATTCAGTTCTACTGATTCCGGCTGTAAAGTGGTTACAGGAAATTCCTTTACCATGTTAAATCCACTCTGTTGTTGTTTACCGCATGAAAAAAGTGACAAGCATATTGCTGTCGATAAAATTACTCGTTGTGATTGAATAATCATAGCTTTTCGAATTTTCATATTTATATATATCTAATACCTATTTTATCTGTTGGTGCGGAATTAACTTCCACATACAAATTTATCAACTTTCATACCTTAAAAATTAAACAATCTAAATCTGGGTACAAATGTACCGTGATAAAAGGAATTGTATTTTGATATATGTCAAAAATAATTCTTTTAAGATTGTAAATCTCGTTAAATGCCGTGTTAAATTAACGATTTTAACCTATTAAAATTAACATATTGGTTAATTTAATCAAAGTGGGTATTTTTCGGAACGTATCCGACTGATCGTTTCTTGGGTGATTCCTAAGAACGAGGCAATTTGTCCTAATGTAGCTCGTTGTAATAAACGAGGGTAACGCGTCACGACCCATTCATACCTTTCGCGGGCGCTTCTGCATTGTAAATTAATGATTCTTTCTTCCAGGAAATAGCTGTAATCGAGCAGAATGCGGTTTATACGTTGTGCTGTTGTAATATCTCTTATTTTTAAGGGCTGTGAAAATAAATTGATATTTATGGTTATTACATGAGAATCTTCGAGGAACTCGATGATTTTAGGCAGTTCGGGCTTATTGATTTGCGAATTGAGACAGAGGATCAAGTCTTGATCAAAAGCGAATGAAAAAGTAATTTCTTTCCCGTCTTTAAGATAAAAAACTCTGGCTCCGCCTTGGGAGATAATATATATATGCTCTTCGATCTCTTTTACACTGCTGATAATTTCTCCTTTTTTGTAGAAATTTTCCGATAATATAGATTTTAATTTCTCTTTGTCTTCTTGGGGTAAAACTGAAATCGATTCATTTAGGTAATCGATATTGTTATATTTTAACTCCATGTGCCGCATTTATTGATTGTTTGCAAATATAGAGAATATAAACGGTAAAGAATGTAAGTTCTTCTTAAAAACGTCTATAATATAAAAATCTGTAAAACTTTAATTTTCGGCGATAAAGACCGGCACATGAATTTGTGTTTCAGGTTCGAATCCGAACCAATAATTACCCGTTTTGTGTGGTAAGCGGCAAAGTTTTAGGGAATCTTTATATTTCCCTTGTAAAATATTCCATGCAGACGGGGGATTTTGATGTTTTGTCATGACTTTTTCCGCAGGAGCTTTTTTTAAGGAAAGTCCGGCAATAATCCATGCAACAGATACGTGGACGGTATATTCGGGATATACCTGTTTACAGAAATCATAAAGGAGCAGACCTCTTTTCTCTATACTTAAAGGCTTGTCTATTACATCGGAAGCGATAAGAAAGTTCAAAAAACTTTTTAAAAATCCGGATTCTGATAATATTAATTGGCGTGTGATCTTTTGCCAGACAGGAGTGTTGTAGTAACCGTCGAGTAACCGGGATAATTGTCTTGCGTATTGTAATTCTTCGGCGGTTATTTCATTCGTTTCCAATACTTCGTATGGAGGATAAGGAGAATAGCGGATACCCCATTCTTCAGCTCTTTTTCGCATTTCTGTCCCGGGTAGGACTTTTAATGATTCGAGTTGAATTTCTCCGGCTCTGAAATGGGTGAGGACATGGATATCCTCGAATATTTGTTCTAATTTATATAGCGGAAGTCCGGCTATCAGATCGGCATGTGTTTCCATGTTGGTTAAAGAACATAAATATCTCAGCCCTTCGAGAGAGCGTTGTAAATCTCCTGATCGTCGGCTTTGCATAAGTACATTTTCATGCAAACTCTGTATTCCGGCTTCAAGGTGTAAACAACCTGTCGGCATATCTGCTAATGCGGTTTTCAGTTCGTTGGTCAGTAATGCCGGATGAATTTCGAGGTGGAATCGAATTTCCGGAAATTCCCGGAAAAGCTTCAATAATTCCAAAGCGCGTTTGTTGTTATAATTAAAAGTCCTGTCCAGTACCCTGACGTTTTTTATTTTATGTTGCTGTATTATTTGCAATCTCTTTCGGATTTGTTCTGTATTGATAGTGCGTACGGGTTTTTCCCCTCCGCTTACGCAGAAGGCGCAAGTGTTGAAACAGCCTCGGGTAGTTTCTAATTGTACGAACGGTTTTTCCCAATTAAAGAATTTACTTTCTTCGGGGGGAATCAGTTTTTCGAAATACTGTACGCGGGCTATTCCCTTATCTATATACTGTTTTTGGGAATCGAGAAAACAAATCCCCTCTATCATATTCCATTTTTCAGGTTTATCCCATATTTGTAGCCAAAGTGGGACGTTTTCTTCTCCTTCACCTCGAAATACACAATCGACAAATGGTGTTGAAAGTAAAAAATCTTTGTTATTTCCTAAAAATTCAGGTCCGCCTAGTATGACTTTGCTATTGGGCAGTAAAGCTTTAAGTCTGCAAATAATATGCAATAATATCTCTTTGTTAAATAGCCATGCGGTTGCTGCAATAATATCGGGTTTGCATTTTGCGGCGTTCTTTACGATCATGCCTATATTCTCATTGATAGTGCAAGATACGATTTCCCATTCGATATCCGGGTTACCCTTTATTTGTGCATGAATTGCCGGTAATGCCAGGGAAGCATGAGCGTAAGAACTGTTTAAATCTATCCAGAGAATTTTCATATTGCATGATAATTTTTTAATAGATTGCAAAGATATAAATAGCTAAACTATTTCATTGGATAATATGTTATAACGTTAAAGATTTTATAGATAAAAGTATGGATCTGTGTTCTTAAATTAATTGGTAGGTCAATGAAGTGGTTCACGTTTTCTTTATTTGCGATTTTTATGTTCGTAATTAGCAGTTGTAATCACCGACAATCTGCTTATAAGAGTTATGAAGATTATCCGGCTTATGTGGGGGATGATTTGGGAGTAACCGTAGCAGATGGCAAAACACGTTTTGTATTATGGACTCCTACAGCAGAAGCTGTCCAGATTAGGATATATGATAATGGAGAGAATGGAGATCCTGAGAGAATAATCACTATGGATAAAGATGTTGATACAGGAGTGTTTAGAGCGGTTGTCTCTGAGGAGCTTTATGGCAAATATTATACTTACCGGATATTAAAAGATGAAAAATGGCTTTCCGAGACTCCCGGAATTTGGGTAAAGGCTGTCGGGGTGAATGGCAACAGAGGGGCAATTATACGCATGCAAGATACAGATCCTGAAGGTTGGGATAAAGATATACGGCCACCGTTAAAAAACTTCACGGATATTATTTTATATGAGATGCATTATCGGGATTTCTCGATCGATTCGACATCCGGTATTAAAAATAAGGGTAAGTTTCTTGCTCTCACCGAGCGGGGAACTGTGAACCCTGAAGGTTTGAAAACGGGAATAGATCATTTAAAAGAACTGGGTATTACACATGTTCATCTTTTACCCTCTTTTGATTTCGGCTCTATCGATGAAACAAAGTTATATGAAAATAAATATAATTGGGGGTATGATCCTAAAAATTATAATGTGCCTGAAGGATCTTATTCGACAGATCCTTATAAGCCCGAAACCCGTATCCGTGAGATGAAGCAGATGATACAGGTTTTACATAAAAATGGTATTCGGGTAATTATGGATGTAGTATATAATCATACTTACGTGACTGACGGTTCGAATTTTAACTTGACGGTCCCCGGTTATTATTACCGGCATAATCCTGACGGCACTTATTCGGATGCTTCGTATTGTGGAAACGAAACGGCATCAGAAAGAGAAATGGTACGCCGATATATCGTTCAATCTGCTCTGTATTGGGTAAAAGAGTACCATATCGATGGTTTCCGTTTTGATCTGATGGGAATTCATGATCTGGAAACGATGAACATGCTCAGGGATTCTTTAAATCGAATTGATCCTTCCATTTTTGTTTACGGTGAAGGTTGGACTGCCGGACCATCTCCTTATCCTCAGGAGCTACGGGCAATGAAAACAAATGCACCTCAAATGCCGGGCATTGCTGTGTTTAATGATGATGTGCGTGATGCAGTGAAAGGTAGTTTTAAGAAAGATGAAAATCGAGGGTTTGCTACGGGAAAATTAGGGTTGGAAGAAAGTGTAAAATTCGGTATTGTTGCTGCTACTCAGCATCCCCAAATCGATTATAGTCAGATAAATTATTCTACATCGCCGTATGCTTTGTATCCGTCGCAATCTATAAATTATGTGTCGAGTCATGATGATCTGTGTCTGGTCGATAAACTTATTGTTTCTTTACCTGAAAATACTTCCGAGTCTGATTTGATTCGATATGATAAATTAGCGCAGACTATTATATTTACATCCCAAGGGATTCCGTTTATGTTTAATGGGGAAGAGGTTTTCAGAAGTAAAAAACTGGTACATAATTCTTTTGAATCTCCAGATTCTATCAACCAAATTAATTGGGCAAATAAATCGATATATTATGATTTGTTCGATTATTATAAAAAATTGATCGCTCTTCGAAAAAAACATTCTGCATTTCGTATGGTTACGACAACCGATATACAGTCAAATTTACATTTTGAAGAACATTTGCCGGAAAATGTTATAGCTTATCGGTTGAATGGGAAAGCTGCAGGGGATATTTGGAGCGAAATATTTGTCGCTTTTAATGGTAATAATTCTCTTCAAGAAATTTCTATTCCGGACGGGAATTGGACAATTGTTTGTTTAGATGGAAAGATCGATGAGGCCGGAATATCCTCAATCTCCGGAAATAAAATAAATTTGCCTCGTTCTTCGGCAGTTATATTAAAAAGATAAATGCTTGAATTATAATCTATTAATTGTTTTATTCCGATCCAAAAAATAAAATCGGATCGGAATAAAATCATATATATCATTAAAAATAACTACGGATATATTTCAATATTCGATCAGAATCTCTATATTTGTATAGAATTTGATATAAAATGGCGGACAATCCGAAGCGGGTACTGGATACTTTGCGGGCTCATATACAAGAGTTGATGAGACGTTGTAATGTTCTGAAGCGCGAAAAAGAGGAATTGGAAAAACGCATTGAAGAACAGAAAAGCACAATTGCAACCTTGCAGAGGGATTTGGATGAGATGAGTATCAAATATCAGGATTTACTGACTGCAAGAGGGCTGGCTCTCGGTGAGAGCGATATTAAAGCAGCACGGAACAGGTTTGGTAAATTGGTGCGGGAAATCGATAAATGCATCTCTTTGTTAAATGAATAGATGCTATGAACGATAAATTTAAAATTCACTTAGAAATAGCCGGGCGCAAGTACCCTCTGAATATTAGGAGAGAAGATGAGGAGATTGTGAGACAAGCGGCTGCATTGGTAAATAAAAAGCTGGCTACTTATAGAGAGCAGTTTGGCAAAGATAAATCGAAATCGATATTTGATTTTTTAGCGATGACGGCTATTGATTTATCTCATGCATATCTAAGGCTGAGGGAGACACGGGATGTTGAGATTTTTACCGGAATTGTTCGGGAAATAGATGAAGAGTTGGATAGCTATTTGAACCAGAAGTAGATTTTATTTTTTAAGAGACATATATTCCTGCACTGCAACAGGGCATTTTTTGCCTTTGATGTGGTGCATTTTTTTAATAATTAAATAAGAACAAATGGAAATTATATCATTGGTGATTACGGGACTCGTTTGTTTGCTGGTAGGTGCGACAGTGGTTTTTGTAATAGGAAAGACCTTGTTGAAGACACGGGCACAATCGATTATAGAAGAAGCCGCAAAGGAAGCTGAAGTAATTAAAAAGAATAAATTGCTTGAAGTAAAAGAAAAGTTTCTGCATCTGAAGGCAGATATGGAAAAACAGGCAAATGCACGTAATGCGAAATTGCAGTCTGCAGAAGCCAAAGCAAAGCAACGGGAGCTGCAACTTAATCAACAACAGCAGGAGTTGCAACGAAAGAAAGCTGAGTCTGATGCAATACGTGCCAATCTGGACACACAAATAGAAATTGTAGAGAAGAAAAAAGCCGAATTGGAACGTTTGCATAAGGCCGAGGTTGAACGTTTGGAACATCTTTCGGGACTTTCGGCAGAAGAAGCGAAAGAAAAGCTTATCGAATCGTTAAAAGAAGAGGCGAAGACGCAGGCGGCATCTTATATTAATGATATTATGGATGAAGCCAAACTGACTGCAAATAAAGAGGCGAAACGAATTGTAATACAAAGCATTCAGAGAGTGGCGACAGAGACGGCGATAGAAAATTCGGTGACGGTGTTCCATATCGATTCAGATGAAATAAAGGGCCGTATTATCGGTCGTGAAGGCCGTAATATTCGGGCATTAGAGGCCGCAACAGGTGTAGAAATAATTGTGGATGATACTCCCGAGGCGATTGTTTTGTCAGCGTTTGACCCTGTTCGTCGTGAGATTGCTCGTTTGGCATTGCATCAGTTGGTAACGGACGGACGCATTCATCCTGCCCGTATCGAAGAAGTAGTTGCGAAAGTAAGAAAGCAAATCGAGGAGGAAATTATCGAGACCGGAAAACGTACGGCTATAGATTTAGGTATTCACGGGTTACATCCCGAATTGATCAGATTAGTGGGGAAAATGAAATATCGTTCTTCTTACGGACAAAATCTGTTGCAACACTCTCGGGAAACAGCAAATCTTTGTGCTATAATGGCTTCGGAATTAGGGTTGAATCCTAAGAAGGCGAAACGTGCAGGCCTTTTGCACGACATCGGAAAAGTACCCGATGAAGAACCGGAATTACCGCATGCTTTATTGGGTATGAAATTAGCGGAAAAATATAAAGAGAAATCCGATATTTGCAATGCGATAGGAGCTCATCATGATGAGACGGAGATGACAAGCCTGCTTGCACCGATCGTTCAGGTTTGTGATGCGATATCGGGAGCACGTCCGGGAGCACGTCGTGAGATTGTAGAAGCATATATCAAACGTCTTAATGATTTGGAACAGCTGGCCCTTTCATATCCGGGAGTTCTGAAAACGTATGCGATACAGGCCGGGCGTGAATTGCGTGTAATTGTCGGAGCTGATAAGATCGATGATACCGAAACGGAAAACCTGTCGACCGAAATCGCAAAGCGCATTCAAGATGAAATGACCTATCCGGGACAGGTGAAGATTACGGTTATCCGTGAAACCCGTGCGGTAAGCTTTGCCAAATAGGACGAGAGATCGGCTTATCTGCGACAAATAAATATTTAGGGCTGCAGGCTTCACCAAAATCTATGATTCTGAGTGCTGACTGTAGCTTTTTTTGATAAAACAGATTATATGAATAACACGTCAGATAATAATAACGAGAATACCCCGATATCGAAAAAAAAATGTAGGGCGAATAAGCTTGAGTGCTATGATTGGCTGTCTGATCTGCCGGAGTCTCATAGTGAGACGGAGATGGTGGAGGTACAGTTTAAGAATACGCGTAAAGGATATTATAAAAATTCCACCCATATTCATCTTGAAAAAGGAGATATGGTGGCTGTCGAGGGGAATCCGGGTCATGATATCGGAGAGGTGACTTTAACCGGGCGTCTTGTTTTGTTACAGATGAAAAAAAATGGGGTAAAATTGGATAATCCCGATTTGAAAAGGGTTTATCGTAAGGCCAAACCGAACGATTTGGAAAAATATGAAGAGGCCAAATCCCGAGAACATGACACGATGTTGCGTGCCCGTAAGATTGCTGAAGACTTGAATCTGGATATGAAAATCGGTGATGTAGAATATCAGGGAGATGGGAATAAGGCTATTTTCTATTACATTGCAGATGATCGTGTCGATTTCCGTCAATTGATAAAAGTGTTGGCCGAGGCTTTTCGGGTACGTATCGAGATGAAACAGATAGGAGCTCGGCAAGAAGCCGGACGCATCGGGGGAATAGGTCCTTGCGGACGCCAACTTTGTTGCTCTTCTTGGATGACTAATTTTGTATCGGTGGCGACAAGCGCGGCCCGCTATCAGGATATATCGTTGAATCCTCAAAAATTGGCGGGACAGTGTGCTAAGCTGAAATGCTGTTTGAATTTTGAGGTCGATGCTTATGTCGAAGGACAAAAAAAATTACCGTCCCGAGAAGTTGCTCTCGAAACGAAGGACAATACCTATTATCATTTTAAAACCGATATATTCAAACGGCAAATGACCTATTCGACAAGTAAGGAGATAGCCGCAAATCTGGTAACTGTAGATGCTTCCCGGGTTTTTGAGGTCATTGCGTTGAATAAAAAAGGTATAAAGCCCGATAAACTTGAAGTTCTGGACGACCAAGAACCGGTAAAAAAAGATTTTGAGGATGTAGTGGGGCAAGATAGTCTGACCCGTTTTGACAAGAGTAAAAAGCGGTCGGGTAATAATGGCGGAAACGGGCAGAATCGCCGTCGAAAGAAACCGGGTTTTAAGAGGAATAACGGAAACGAGGCTTCCGGAGCGATAACCGGACAGGAGACTGCTTCTTCTCAAAACGGAGTTCGTGGAAATAATAACCGAAATGGGAACAACAATAATGGAAAAAACAATAGCAACAACCGGACGGGAAGTACACCTGAGTAAGGTGATACTGTTATTCTGTCTGCCGATACTGTTTTTTTCCTGTACCACAAAGGACGTGTATCATACGTTTAATCACATTCCCGAACGGGGATGGGATAAGCGTATGATAGAGCGTTTTTCTCCGGTAATTGAAGATACGATAAGTACCTATGACATAGATTTGTCTTTGCGTTATACCAACGATTACAATTATAGAAACTTGTGGCTTTTTATTACCTGTGAAGCGGAAACAGGAGAGGAGTTTACCGATACGTTGAATTGTGTCTTGGCCGATGAGTATGGGAAATGGTTCGGTTCGGGTTGGGGAGCTTCCTACCAGCAGACGATTTCTTATAAGACCGATTTTAATTTCCCCCGTAAGGGAAGGTATTCTATTTCTGTTCAACAGGGAATGCGTGATGATGTAATTCCCGGAATTACGGAAGTCGGCATAAAAATAACTCCCGTAACATCCGTTGCTGGAGAATGAACTTAATAAGTCCGGACATAGTCGGTCTCGATATCGCAGGCATAAGCATAACGGGTTAACAAATCTGTCGTTAGCTTTATGGCGTTTTCTATACCGTTTTCTCCTGAATATCCGTTGATAATGATTAGTATTTGTGTCGTATCGGGAGAAAGTTTTGTCCTTTCTTCGTCACTTGTCGGTGTCCCGATAGGACCTGTTGCATCTCTATATACCGGAAGATTTTCTATGTTCAATATACCCCGTCCTATAGCATGGAATAATTCGTTTTCTTTACCGACGCCTAAAGTCAGAAAGTCCCCCTCTATTTTTCCGGCATCAAAACCTCCTATAGAATATCCGGTACGAATAGACACCAAATTGATAAGATCCACTAATGTCGAGATATGATATAATTCCATCCCCTTTGTCAACCGACGGCATAAAGCTTCAGCTGAAGGACGATAGCGATTCGGGTCTTTCCCTAAGTTTTTATATACTTTCCGTGTTGCCAGTATCGTTTCCCGTTTATTGATTGTTTCTAAAGGGTATTCTTGTCGGATTTGAGTTATTTCCTCTTCAATCTCTTTCCAAAGAGATTCGTTATATAAACTGTTTTTTACTTGAGCACAGACAAGTCCGGCAGTAAACTCGGGGCATGTTTGTTTGATTGTATCCGAGATAGAAAGTCGTATTTTCATTTGTTTGTATTGAAAATTGCAAGACAAAAATACGAATTCGCATTCTTAATATATAAGAATCGTCTTAAATTTTATGGAAATGTTTTTTAACTTATTGTTTTTTGTTAACTTTATCGTCATATAGATAAATCTTTATTCGATTTCAATTTTACAATACATACATAATTATTATGAAAGCACCTCGTACAATAAGTTTATTAGTGTTCTTCTGTTGTTGCGTTTTATTACGAGCCGAAGATAACTCTCCGCTGAGGCTGGGTATTGCCGGTCTTTCTCATTCCCATTTACATGAAGTGTTGGTCAGGCTCGATAGAGGCGATTTTCAGATTGTCGGAGTCGCAGAAAGAGATGCAGCTCTTAGAGAAAAAACTCCGTTACGGAAAAAGGTCGACCCTTCTCTTTTTTATGAGAATTTAGAGGAAATGCTCGATAAATCGCAACCTGAAGCTGTTATTGTATATGAGCCTATTTATGATCATTTGAGGGTTGTTGAAGCGTGTGCTTCGAGGGGGATACATGTTATGGTGGAAAAACCTCTTGCCGTAAGTATGAAACATGCCAACCGTATGGCAGAACTTGCGCGGAAGAATGGTATATTGTTGTTGACCAATTATGAAACCACGTGGTATGATACGAATCATGAAGCTTATCGTTTGATAAAGGACAAGGGGGCTATTGGTGACATAACCCGTATGGAGGTTTATGACGGACACCAAGGTCCGGTCGAGATTAAATGCAGCGAAGAGTTTCTCCGGTGGTTGACAGATCCGGTATTGAACGGAGGAGGTGCGGTGACTGATTTCGGTTGTTACGGGGCGAATTTGGCTACATGGTTTTTTGACAATCAAAAACCTGTCAGCGTATATGCGGTCTTGAAACATCAGAAGCCGCATGTATATCCTAAAGTTGATGATGATGCAACGATTATACTTGAGTATCCTTCGGCGACTGTTCAGATTATGGGTTCATGGAATTGGCCGATGAATAGGAAAGATATGCACATTTACGGTTCACAAGGGTATATTTATCAAGATACACCTGTCAAGATGCGGGTTTATACAGATAGAGAGGAAAATTCTGTCATTGCTCCTCGATTAAAGACTCCGTATAATGATCCGTTCTATTTTCTGAAAGCTGCGGTACGGAAAGAAATACAAATTTCTCCACAAGACTTATCTTCATTAGAGAACAATCTGATCGTTGTAGAAATACTCGAGTCTGCCGTGAAAAGTGCGGAAAAAGGCAAGGTGATCCGTCTGAAAAAATAAATTTTTTGAGAGGAATATTATTAAATTATACAATAGAGCTT